>NZ_JBBMFJ010000002.1:0-226622 GCF_040096075.1 Ventrimonas faecis | reverse complement strand
AGACGAACTGGATCATCAGATGGAATAGAAATCTCTAAATCCAGCGGAAGTTTGATTTGATAATACAGCGAAAATGAGGTATAATCCCTCTGTATTATTTTGTTTAATAGCATAAACTAATTATACCACGAACGCCGGGCTTTTCGAAGCTCGGCGTTTTGTGTTGGATATATAAAATGAGCTGCCGCACGTTAGTGCGACAGCCCCTTCATCATAAGCTCCTGGCCGGACTCGAACCGGCGACCCACGCATTACGAATGCGTTGCGCTACCAACTGCGCTACAGAAGCGACCTAACAAAAATGCTTTGGACATAATATCCAAAGCATATGACCTCATCGGGAATCGAACCCGAGTTTACGCCGTGAGAGGGCGTCGTCTTAACCGCTTGACCATGAGGCCATTCCTTCAGGTAAAACCTGAAGTGAGTCGAGGCGACAAGATTCGAACTTGCGACCTCTGCGTCCCGAACGCAGCGCTCTACCAAACTGAGCCACGCCTCGCTACGTTCAGTAGTATAGTATAAATTGTGTTAATTGTCAACAACAATTTGAAATTTTTTTAGGACTCGAAAACCATATTGCGATTTTCATATACCTCTCATGCAAAATATGTATGTGACTTCTTTCACAATACTATGTAAAATAGAACCATCAAAATACAATGCTGCCATACAGCAGGGTGAAAAGGAGAGGGACCATGTTTTTAGGAGACGGAAATGTAAAATTTGAATTTGCACATGTAGGAATCAACGCGCAGACACCGGAAGAGGGTGTGCGCATGAAGGATTTCTTTACAAATGTGATGGGGTATCATGATTACCGGGAAATTCCGGCTGGTTATTTTACAGTAGATAACAAGATGGAATTGTTAAAGAAAATGGGGAAAGGAACCATGGGCCATCTTGGATTCTTTGTAAATGACATGTCGGCTGCTATCGCATATCTGGAGGAAAAGGGATATCCGGTAGATTACGATACCGCCCGCTACGATGAAGACGGAAAGACCATCCGCCTGATCTTCTTAAAAGAAGAAATCAACGGTTTCCGCATTCATATTACTGTGAAGAAAGCACCGTTTTATGTAGAGGCATAGTGACTGATACCAGTATTTTGGAGGACACAAAAGAAGAGAACGGGAAAAGGGTTCTGCAGGACCTTTTTCCTTTAAAAGAACAAAAAATGAGAACGCGTTTGATGGCGTTCTCATTTTTTATGTAAGGATTAATCCCAGTTTTCTTTTAAGAATTCCACGATATCCGCAGCTTTTGGCGGGCATCCGGTAAGGCTCTTCTTGCAGCATTTTGTGCAGCGGCCAACGCCGATCTCGGCACAGCCCTCCGGCTGGTCCTGGTAGCCTTGTCCAATGGCAACGGACGGAAGACCGCGGCGCAGGTAACCGGCATCGTTTAAGCGGTCCAGTGCGTAGATCAGGGAACCGTAGCAGGCACTGCAGGCATCCTTCGGCTCCGTGTAGGCAGCCAGCTTCTGAACGCGGTGGGTCATGCGGAACTTCACACCGGCCTGATCCGGCTGGTTTAAGTAGATCATGTTGGCATGGGCGGTATCGGTGCTTCCCACACCAAGCTTCTCAGCTAACGGAATATACGGAACATCCTGGATGGAGTAGCCCATGCTGTCGCATACAAATGCGTCACAGAGTACCGGATCCTTAAAGCCCAGAACACGGTTCATGACAACCGGGTTGCCGCCCTCCTCGAAATCCAGATCGCCGCAGATGTTGTCCACCAGGATAAAGTCGTTGCGGGCAATGGTATTTAAGTGGGCAATCGGCTTGTGCAGGCCCATGGTGTGGAAGTGACGTTTCTCCTGGTTTGGGATGACGCCTTTGTTATTCTTTAAAGCGCAGGTAACGGTGGTCTGGCAGTGTCCCTTTAAGACCGGCATGTTGATCATGTAATCCACGGAAGCAGCCTGGTCGCAGAGTTTGATCTTCATACCTGCGGCATCGTATTCCTTCCAGGTGTCACGCTGCAGGTCCACGAACGGAACGTGGTAGCGGCTGCAGACCATATCGTAACCGGCTGCGCGGAAGGCTTCACCGGTGCGGTCACCGACCCAGGAGCCCTCCATGATGGTAATATTCTCAAAGCCATGCTCCTGCAGGTATTCGATGACACCAGCCAGAAGCTCACTGTGGGTAGTAGCGCCGCTGGACGGAGCCTTTGCGGTAACCAGGTTCGGCTTTAAGGCAATCTTCTTTTTCTTATCCCCGATATCCTCGGCTACCTTTGCGGCTTCCATGACCTTCTTGGCCATGACCTTGTAGTTGGTGCCGTGGATCAGGATAATATCATTCTTTTCCATAAATATTCCTCGCTTTTGTGAATTTCTTTCTCATTTCGTTCGTGCATATTATAGCGCGTTTCTCTGCTTTTGAAAAGAGAAAAGGCAGCCGTTATTCAATAAGGTTTTGAATGATTTTATTGAAAAATCATGTATACACGAATATGAGAACGTGTTAAAATGATTAAATATGGAGGAAGACGTATGGAATATACAAAAGAGTGTGTGTCACAGGAGAAAGAACGGGGATTTACACTGGCAGAGTTGCTGGTTGTTGTTGCCATAATTGGAATTCTGACAGCCATCTCCATTCCGGTTTTCACATCGCAGCTGGAAAAAAGCCGGGAAGCGACAGACCTGGCAAATGTGAGAAGCGCCTATGCGGAAGTACTGACGGCGGTGAATTCTGGAGATTTAGACGAGAGAAACAATGTAACATTAAAGCAGAAGAAGGATGGCTGGCAGACTCCCGGTAAGATTTCGATAGGCGGAATTACCAAAGACGATACCAATAACTGGCTGGGAGGCGGGCCGGTTGCGGGAGGAAGCTGTGAGGTGTATTACGATTCCCAGCATGGCCCAATCTTAAAGTGGTTGGACGGCTCTGGCTCTGTAAGCGGCGGTGGAAAGAAGCTGGCCGGCCTGCAAGATCCGTTTAATAATAGCGGCGTATTGGCTTATGTTGTGAATAACTATAACAAGGGTGTCAATCTTGAAATTGATTCCGGATGTCCTAATTCTGTTATGCGTTCGCAAGTTATGGACTATATGGAAAAAAATAAGGTTTCAAACAATTTGCTGGAGAAAGGGACCTGGGCTTATCTTGGAAGCGTAGCAGATGACGGGCCAAACAGCGGCAAGAATAACCGTTATTTATTCTGGACATCTGTGGATGTAAACAGCAAGAATGTCGGTGCCGGAAAGGAAGTTCCGATCATTATCAGCACTGCGGATGGAAGATTCTATCTGTCTAAGTCGACAACAGCGGACCGGGAAAACAAGGGAAAACAATATGTAACAATTGCAGATCATATTCCATTAAACAAATATAAAAACTATCTTTCCGAGGACCAAAAATATGGAACTCTGGAGGAGGCATTCGATGCCTACAAGAAGCTGGTCCAGAAAGGCTATCCGCAGTATACTGATACACTCAAAGATTTGCCGCTTGACAAATAGTAACCTGGAGAGGTATAGTGATACCCGTAAAGAGAATAGAGAACCGTAAGTACCGGGGAGCCTGTGGAAACAGGCTGAGAGCTGGCTGAAAACCGCCGGGACCCGTATACCTGATTTGGATCATGCCAACGTAGGAAGTGACTGTGACTGGATAGAAACAGAAAGTGGAGCTGTGCACCTGCGCGGTTCCGCTTTTTTTCTTTTTACACTATTCTTTTTGCGGCGGTGCATTGGGGGCACCACCTTGAGCCGCCTAAAAAATATGGATGCATGAGAGGAGTTTCATTATGAAGATGAAAACAGCATTAACGATCGCTGGAAGTGATTCCAGCGGAGGCGCCGGAATCCAGGCTGACTTAAAGACCATGACCGCCAATGGCGTCTATGCCATGAGCGCGATCACAGCGCTGACTGCTCAGAATACCACAGGAGTCCAGGGAATTTTTGAAGTATCACCGGAGTTTCTGAAGCAGCAGATTGACAGTGTCTTTACAGATATCCGTCCGGATGCGGTGAAAATCGGCATGGTTTCCTCTGCGGGCCTGATTCAGGCCATCGCGGAAAAGCTGAAAGAGTACAAGGCAGAAAACATTGTAGTAGATCCGGTGATGGTGGCAACCAGCGGAGCAAAGCTTATCAGCGATGATGCCATCGGAACCTTAAAAGAATGCCTGTTTCCGCTTGCCACGGTTCTGACGCCGAATATCCCGGAGGCGAAGGTCCTTTCCGATATGGACATCACTACCGCGGAAGAAATGGTGGAAGCAGCAAAGAAGATCAGTGAGACGTACCACTGCGCAGTCCTGTTAAAGGGCGGACATCAGTTAAACGATGCCAACGACCTGTTATACCGGGACGGCGGATACCGCTGGTTCAACGGAAAGCGCATCGACAATCCGAATACCCACGGTACCGGCTGCACCTTATCCAGCGCCATTGCCTCCAACCTGGCAAAAGGCTATGATCTGGATACCGCAGTGGAGCAGGCAAAAGCATATATTTCCGGAGCACTGGCAGCTATGCTGGATTTAGGTGCCGGTTCCGGTCCGATGAATCATGCCTTCGAGTTTTGCGGCAAAGGATTCGCAAAGGAGGAAGCATGACCGTTACAGAAAAACTTTTAGACTCCGTACAGGAAATCTGGGCAGGCTATCACACCCATCCGTTTGTTATGGGAATTGGTGACGGCAGTCTGGATCAGGAGAAATTCCGTTATTATATGATACAGGATTATCTGTATCTGATTGATTATACCCGGGTGTTTGCCGTTGGCGTGGCCAAGGCAAAGGATCTTTCCGTTATGAAGCTGTTCGCGGCTTCCACCCACACCATTCTGGATGGGGAGATGGACATTCACCGGGCGTACATGAAGCGTCTTGGCATCAGCCGGGAGGAGGCGGAGAATACGCCGGTATCTCTGGATAACCGTTCCTACACCTCCTACATGCTGCGTGCCGCTTACGAGGGCGGAGAGGCAGAGGTCATGGCGGCTATTCTTTCCTGCGCCTTAAGTTATGAGGCCATCGCAAAAGAAATTCTGAAAAAGAATCCTCAGGCAGACAAACATCCGTTTTACGGTGAGTGGGTATCCGGATATGCCAGTGAAGAATACCACAAAGAAAATGAACGCCTGACCGGACTGATGAACCGTCTTGCTGCCGATTACACACCGGCACAGATGGACCGCCTGATTGATATTTTTACGGCCTGCTCCCGTTATGAGATGTCCTTCTGGGATATGGCCTGGGAAATGAGGCGGTAGCATGCTGGAATTTGACAACGTGTGTTTCCAGTATGAGGTGGATGATTACGCGATCATGGACAAGCTGTCCTTTCAGATTCAGGACGGCGAGTTTGTCTGCGTGATCGGTCCGTCCGGTTGCGGAAAGAGCACCATTTTCCGGCTGGTGAACAAGCTCCTTACCCCGGATGCCGGGCGGGTGCTTGTGAATGGACAGCCAATTGAAACTCAGAAAAATTACTGTGGCTATATGCCTCAGCACGACCTTTTATTTCCGTGGCGCACGGTAAGGGAAAACGTGATGCTGCCCATGGAAATTCAGGGTGGATATACCAAAGCGGAGATGCAGAAACGGGCGGATGAGGCTTTGGCCTCCGTTGGCCTTTCTGACTGGGGACAGAAGAGTCCGAGAGAGCTTTCCGGTGGTATGCGCCAGCGGGCAGCGTTTGCGCGCACCGTGTTGACCGGATCTGATCTGTTATTGCTGGATGAGCCGTTTTCCGCTCTGGATTACTTAACCAGGCTTTCCATGCGGGAATGGCTGCTGGAACAGTGGGAGCGGGACCAGAAAACCGTGCTTTTCATCACCCATGATGTGGAGGAGGCGCTGTTTCTGTCCGGACGCATTCTGGTGGTAGAATCGACACCGATGACCCACCTGCGCTCCATTGAGGTTCCAGCCGGTTATCCGCGCACCAGGGAAGAACTGGCGCGGCCGGAGATCCTTTCCTTAAAGGAAGACCTGATCCAGATGTTAAGGAGGGACGCGAAGTGAAGAAGAAAACGAACGTGAATTCCAGCCTTCCGGCCCTCATCCTGACCTTTGCCCTGCTGATTTTCTGGCAGGCGGCAGCCATGGGCGTGAATGCGGCTTACATCCTTCCATCCCCAGTCCAGATTCTGCAAAAGCTCTGGGAACTGCGGGAACCGCTTTTTCTGGCACATCTTCCGGCAACCATGTCGGTCGTTGCCATCGGCCTTGGTATTTCCATTGTGTTAGGCCTGGGACTTGCGGTTTTGATGGATGCCAATGACACGGCAAGAAGAGCCCTGTATCCGCTGATCATTGCCTCCCAGACCATTCCGACCACGGCGCTGGCACCGCTGTTTGTGCTGTGGTTTGGCTATTCCGTCTGGGGCAAGGTACTGGTTACGGTGCTGATTACCTTTTTCCCGATCACCATTACGGTGTTTGACGGATTTCAGTCGGTAAAGACAGAAATGGAAGAACTTCTCTTTACCTTTGGCGCGTCACCGGTCCAGATTTTCTGGAAGCTGAAAGTACCGGCGGTGCTGCCGTATTTCTTTTCCGCTATTAAGATGGCGGTTCCGCTGTCCATCATTGGTGCGGCCATTGGTGAGTGGCTTGGCGCCCAGAGCGGCCTTGGCTATTTCAGCCGCCGCATGATGACGCAGCTGGACGGCGCCGGAGTATTCGCGCCGATTCTGCTGCTTTCCGTGGTTGCCATGATCTTTGTATGGCTGGTAACGTTACTGGAGAAGCGGATGATCCGCTGGAGAAACGACTTATAATAAAGTGAGGATAAAATTATGAGAAAAAGAGCATTTGTGGCTGCATTTACCGCGGCAGCTTTAAGCATTGCGGCCCTTTCCGGCTGCGGAAACAACAGTTCCAAAACCACTGAGACAACCGCAAAAGCAGAAACTGAGGCAGCAGACGGAGCACAGGAAAGCGCAGAGGAAAGCAACGCCTCCGAGGCTGCAGGAACTACAGAGAAGGATAAGAAAGATCTCCGCGAGGTAAACGTGGTTCTGGACTGGTATCCGAATGCCATCCATACCTTCCTTTACACCGCCATTGAGCGCGGCTACTATGAGGAAGAGGGCCTGGAGGTGCAGATCCGTTTCCCATCCAACGCAAACGATGCATTGTCCATGGTGGCAGCAGGCAAAGCGGAAATTGGCATGTACTACCAGCAGGATCTGATCCAGGCAGTAGCAAACCAGAAAGCGCCGATTCGTTCCGTGGGTGCTATCGTACAGTCTCCGTTAAACATCATTCTTTCCCTGAAGGACAAAAACATCACCAGCCCGAAGGACATGGTAGGAAAGACCATCGGCTACGGCGGTACCGTGTTAAGTGAGTCCCTGGTAAAATGTATGATGGAATCTGTAGGTGCGGATGCATCCGATGTAAAAATGGTCGATGTGGGCTTTGACCTGATGAGCTCCATGACTACCGGCAATGTGGACGCTACCATCGGCTGCCTGGTCAACCATGAGGTTCCGCAGATGGAAGAGGAAGGCTTTGAGTTAAACTACTTCCCGGTAAGCGGCTACGGAATCCCGAACTATTATGAGGAAGTGTTCCTGACCAACAACAAGCTGTTAGAAGAAGAGCCGGAGGTGGTAGCTGGTTTCCTGCGCGCGTCCAAGAAGGGCTTTGATGATTTCAAGGCCGATCCGGACGGATGCCTGGCTATCCTGATGAATAATCAGAATGAAGCTAACTTCCCGCTGACCCAGAGTGTAGAGGAACAGTCCTGTAAAACCCTGCTCCCGCTTATGGAGACCGCAGACGCAGAATTCTTAAGCCAGACCGAGGAATGCTGGCAGGAGAATATTGACTGGATGCTCGAAAACGGACTGATCGATCAGAGCGTGGATGTAGCAGATGTTATGACTGTAGTGGAATAATCGTAACTGTGAGGGTACTGAACAGTTACGAATAATCATAAAAAACGGAACTGCAGAAGATCCGAACGCGAAAGAGACCGCTTCCTGCTGTACCGGCTGTTGCAATAAAAATAGCTGGTAAGCAGAAGGCGGTCTTGTTATTTGTCGGGATTGATGGTAGAATAGTAGCTTCTTCTGGAGCTTTTTTTTGCTTTCTGGATTTTTGCCTGGTATGTCCGTATGCGGCGGAAAGCTATATTGAAAAAGCAGAGAATCTTTCAGCGTATCTGTTATCTGTACTGAATGACATTCTGGACATGTCCCGGATCGAGGCAGGAAAGGTGGAACTCGAACAGAAACCATTTGCTCTGGAGGCACTGGCTCAGAAGATGAGAGACCTGTTCCAGAAAAATATCGAAGCAAAGGGCGTTGCCTTTTCCGTGGAAATGCGGGATTTTGACGCGCACGCCTGGGCAGAAGCATATATGGATGGAATTGGATGGATTCCGGTTGATTTTACGCCGGGTTTTTATTACAATACATATGCACTGTTGCGCATGGCAGAACTTCCCCAGAATATCCGGAAGACCGCGGCCCTGGAAGAACAGGGGGATGAGGTGGAAAATGTAACGGGAAATACACCACAGGATGGAAACGCAGATTCCGAATCCATCCCGGATCCGAAAATCACGGCAGAACTTGCCTGGGGGATTGTGCTGGCGTTTTTGTTTGTGCTGGAGGTACTGTTTGCTGTGCTGGAACTTTTCCGGTGGCGGTACGAACAGAAAATCCGCGGGCCGCTGCCAGAAGAAGCGGAAATGGCAGCAGGCTTTCTGGCCTGCGCGATCGCGCAGAACCTGCGGGTGTGCGGCATCGATCTGAGGCCCGGCTGGAATACGGAGCAGACTGAAAACGAAATCCGCAGTACATTTCCGGAGATACCGGCGGGATTTTATCCGCGGGTCAATGAAACACTGGAAAAATATGTTTATGGAGGCGCAGCGCTGATGCCTCAGGAATTAAGGTTTTTGCAGAGATTTCTGACAGCACTCCGCGACAGCAGAAAACAGCTGGGACCGAGACAGCGGATTGCGCTTCGCTATATCGGCGTTTTACACGGAAAAGATACACTGCGGCATTCGAATCAGATATAAGGAGGAAACTTTAAACAATCAAAATCATTGTCAATAGTGATTAAATGTGTTAAAATATACTCATGGAGGATATTGTTATGAACACATCTAATATCACTAATTACAAACCAAAAGATTTTGCTGAATTATTGGGCGTCTCAGTCAAAACGTTACAACGTTGGGATAGAGAGGGGATTCTGAAAGCAAATCGGACTCCGACTGATAGGCGTTATTATACTTATGACCAATATCTTCAGTTTAAGGGCATAAATACTGAAAACGATAATCGTCAGATTGTTATTTATGCCAGAGTATCTACAAGAAACCAAAAAGATGATTTACAAGACCAAGTAACTTTTTTACGTCAGTTTTGCAATGCTAAAGGTATCATTGTAGATCAATGTATTGAAGATTATGGAAGTGGGCTTAACTACAATCGTAAAAAGTGGAATCAATTATTAGATGAAGTAATGGAACAAAAAATCAAAACTATCATAGTTACACATAAAGATAGATTTGTCAGATTTGGCTATGATTGGTTTGAAAAATTCTGTATGAAGTTTAATACAACCATAGTGGTAGTAAATAATGAAGAACTATCACCGCAAGAAGAACTTGTACAGGATATTGTATCTATACTTCACGTTTTTTCTTGTAGATTGTACGGCCTTCGTAAGTATAAAAAACAAATAGAAGGGGATGAGGAAATTGCTAAAGAGCTTCAAAACGGAAATAAATCCGTCAGAGGAACAGAAAGTCAAGATTAACAAGACTATCGGCACTTGTAGATATGTTTACAACTTCTATCTCGGTCACAACAAAGCTTTGTACGATAAAAAGTTTATGACTGGCAAGAGTTTTAGCGTATGGCTCAATAATGAGTACATTCCGAATAATCCTGAAAAAGTATGGATGAAAGAAGCGTATTCAAAAGCTGTAAAAAAGTCTATTGAAGATGGATGTACTGCATTTACAAGATTTTTTAAACATCAAAGTGCTTTTCCTAATTTCAAAAAGAAAGGTAAATCTGATGTAAAAATGTATTTCGTAAAGAATAATCCTAAAGATTGTAGATGCGAGAGACATAGGTTGAACATACCCACTTTAGGTTGGGTACGCATGAAAGAAAAAGGCTATATACCAACAACGAAAGACGGATGGAAAATCAAAAGCGGTACAGTATCCATCAAAGCAGGCAAATATTATGTGTCAGTTCTTGTGGAAATTCCCGACGCTAAGATTGCTAATAATAGCAATGACGGTATAGGAATTGACCTGGGTTTGAAAGACTTGGCGATTGTTTCTAATGGTAAAACTTATAAAAATATCAATAAGTCAGCAAGAGTTAAAAAATTGGAAAAGAAATTGCGCAGAGAACAAAGATGTCTCTCACGCAAGTATGAGAATTTAAAGAAAGGAGAGTCCACTCAAAAGAATATACAAAAGCAAAGGCTCAAAGTGCAAAGACTTCATCATAAAATAGATAATATCCGTACTGACTATATCAATAAATCAATAACCGAGATAGTGAAAGCCAAGCCATCTTATATAACGATTGAAGATTTGAATGTATCAGGAATGATGAAGAACAGACATCTATCAAAAGCCGTTGCATCACAAAAGTTCTATGAATTTAGAACTAAGCTTAAAGCTAAGTGTGATGAAAATGGTTTTGAATTAAGAGTCGTAGACAGATGGTATCCATCATCCAAAATATGTCATTGTTGTGGTGCTATCAAGAAAGATTTGAAGCTTTCAGATAGAATATACCGTTGTGATTGTGGCTATGTCGAGGATAGGGATTTTAATGCTGCTCTTAATCTAAGAGATGCTTTAACTTACGAAGTTGCATAATGAAAGCAAACGTAAGTATGTACTGCGGGCTATCGCAGGAATTTACGACTGTGGAGTGTACAAGAACTTGTGAGTAGCGTATTGTTTATAATCGCCAAAGCATACACATTGAAGCAGTAAGAAGTATCCGCAAGGACTTCAATTTCTCGATGTGTTTGAGTATATTTCAACACATTTTGAGTGGCAGAATACATTATGGAAAAGATCACAAGTTTTACCATCAATCATCTGGAGCTTCTGCCAGGTATTTATGTGTCTCGCAAGGATAAGGCAGGAGACAGTGTCATTACCACATTTGATATCCGCATGACAAGACCGAATTTTGAACCGGTCATGAACACCGCGGAAATTCATACCATAGAGCATCTGGCTGCAACGTTTTTACGAAACCATGACGGCATCAAAGACCGCGTGATCTATTTTGGACCGATGGGATGCCGCACCGGCTTTTATCTGCTGCTTGCGGGGGCTTACCAGTCCTGCGATATCGTACCGCTTATGAGAGAATTGTTTGCGTTTATCCGGGATTTTGAGGGAGAGGTTCCGGGGGCCAGCGCAAGAGACTGCGGCAACTATCTGGACATGAACCTTCCTATGGCCAAATGGCTTGCGGACCGTTTTCTGAAAGAAGTTATGGACAACATTGATGACAGCAGACTGATCTACCCGGAGAACCAGGAGTAAATAACAACGCAAATGAACAGAGTGATACATGGTGTACCAAAAGAGAGCATGGCGTACATGATCCGGCTCTTTAGTCCGACGATGGACGATTATCTTTATGTGTTAGATTTAAAAGAAGATTATTACATGATATCTCCGCTGGCTGTGAAACGTTTCTGCCTGCCGGGAGATCATTTTTATCATGCAAGAGAAGCTCACCGGAAGTTTGTGTATGCGGAAGACCAGAAAATTCTGTGGGACGATATTGACCGGATCTGTGCCGGTCAGGCAGATGAGCACAATCTGGATTACCGCTGGCTGGATCGCCATGGGAATCCGGTCTGGATCAACTGCCGCGGACTGGTACTGCATGAGGAGGATGGAACCCCAAAGTATCTGATCGGCTGCATCAATGAAATCGGCAAAAAACAAAAGGCAGACAATGTGAGCGGTCTTATGGGAGAGGGCGGACTCTGGCAGTACGCCAAGGAGTGTCCGGACTCTCTGCCGGCCGGTTTTATCATTCGTCTCGGCATTGATGATCTGAGTGTGGTAAATGGAAGCTTTGGCATGAATTATGGAGATTATCTGCTGAAGGAAACAGCAGGCTGCATTCAGCGCGCCACGGAGCCGGGGCAGAGGCTGTTTCGTCTGGTTTCCGACCAGTTTATCATCACAGATCTGACGGGCCGGACTCTGGCGGATGCGCGTCTGCTTTACAACCGGATCCGTTATGAGATTGCCCGCTGGATCGAAGAACATCAGTATCAGACTGTTTTTACGGTATCAGCAGGAATCATCGATACCAAAGACCGGATTAACGATTATGACCAGATCCTCAAATTCCTGGAATTTGCCCTCAACGAGGCAAAACGGGAAGGAAAGAATGAATGTTACTTTTTCCGCCAGGAGGACTACCGGGCCTGGGTACGCCGCCAGAAGCTCAGAAAACAGCTGCTGCATGCGGTGAATCATGACTTTCGTGGCTTTGAAATCTACTATCAGCCGGTTATGAATACCGGGGAACACAGACTGGTTTCTGCAGAAGCCCTGATGCGTTTCTTCGCGCCTGCGGATCCAGACGGGGAAGAGACGGGCACAACACAGGAAACGGTCATGGTCTCTCCCGCTGAGTTTATTCCGATTCTGGAAGAAAGCGGACTGATCATTCCGGTGGGCCGGTGGCTGATCCGCACGGCAGCCAGCGTGTGTAAGGAATGGCAGAAAGAGCATCCGGGCATGCGTGTTCAGGTGAATTTATCTTACGTTCAGGTCGCGAAAACAAATGTACTGCGCGATGTGCATGAAGTGTTGAAGGAAACCGTATTACAGCCGGAATATCTGGGCGTGGAGCTGACGGAAAGCGGCTATCTGGAGCCGGGCGCTCATTTCCAGAAGGTGTGGCAGGGACTGAAAAAGCTTGGGGTCAGGGTTCTTCTGGATGATTTTGGAACAGGCTATTCCAATTTCCACTGCCTGGGTGACCTGACGCCGGACTGCATCAAGATTGACCGTTCCTTTACCCAGAAAGCCCTGACGGATGCCTACGAATACAATCTGCTGACGCAGATGATCTGGATGTCCAAACGCCTGAATATCCAGGTGTGTATTGAGGGAATTGAGACAATGGAGGAACTGGAACGAATCTCGGAACTGAAACCGGATTTTATTCAGGGCTATCTGTTTAGCAGGCCGGTATCCAGCACAGAATTTACAGACAGATTTATCAAGAGACTGGAAGGAGAACATGGCAATGCATGACGATGTATATCAGATGTATTTAGATGAAATTGCTGCGATCCGTCCGATGGACGCGGCGGAGGAAGCACAGCTTCTGGAAAAACTGCGGGACGGAGATACCACGGTACGGTCCCGCCTGATGGAGGGCTATCTGCCCTTTATTGCTGAGACCGCGAAAGCTTACGCGGACCAGGGGCTTCCCATTGGAGACCTTGTGCAGGAAGCCAACATGGCCCTGATCATGGCGGTAGACCAGTATCAGGACGGCGATTTTAAAAGTCAGGTTCAGGCCCTTGCTGAGGAGATGATCAAGGCAGCACTGGAAGAGCAGGGACTGGAGACCAGGGTGGAAGAAGAGATGCTGGCCCGGGTCAATGTCTTAAAGGAAGTTTCCAAACGTATGGCAGAGGAGCTGGGCCGGGAGGCTACGGTCACCGAGCTTGCGGAGAAGATGAAAATGACCGAAGATGAGATCAAGGACATTATGAAGCTGACCCTGGATGCCATGAGCGTCAGCCCGGATGCGGAGGTTTAGGAAATTCTCCTAATTTAATAAGTGAAGATGATAAATACCATAAGATATATTAATTTTATTTATAATATATCTTGTGGTATTATTTATTTAAATGAGATTTATCAGTCTCAGTAATGAATCAGAACCATAAAACAGGAACGATACAGTACAGGAGGAACCACATGAGTGTAAAACGCGTGTATGTAGAGAAAAAACCGGAGTTTGCCGTAAAGGCCGGAGAGCTTCGTGAGGAGATCAGCAGTTACCTGAGCATAGACACCGTGACCGGGGTCCGTGTATTGATCCGCTACGATATTGAAAATCTGTCTGAGGAGACTTATAAGCAGGCACTTGTTACCATCTTTTCCGAGCCGCCGGTAGACTATGTATATGAGGAAGACTTCCCGAAGGAAGAGGGAGATACCGTATTTTCCGTAGAGTATCTGCCGGGACAGTTTGACCAGAGAGCAGATTCCGCAGAGCAGTGCGTAAAGCTGTTAAAAGAGACGGAGGAGCCGGTCATCAAGACTGCTACCACCTATGTGCTGTCCGGTAAACTTACCGGGGAACAGGTGGCTGCCATCAAGGCATTCTGCATCAACCCGGTGGATTCCCGCGAGGCAGCAGGCAAGAAGCCGGAAACTCTGGTTACTGTGTTTGAGACTCCGGCTGATGTGGCGTCCTTCACCGGATTTACCACCTTTGATACCGCACAGTTAAAGGAACTCTACGATTCCTTAAACCTGGCCATGACCTTCCGTGATTTTGAGCATATTCAGAAGTATTACGCAGGCGAGGAGCACCGCGACCCGACCGTGACCGAGATTCGCGTGCTGGATACCTACTGGTCCGATCACTGCCGCCATACCACCTTCTCCACCGAGTTAAAGGATGTGACCATCACCGAAGGTGAGTACAAGGCTCCAATCGAGGCTACCTATAAAAACTACCTGGCAGACCGCGAGGCTCTTTACAAAGGCCGTGACGACAAGTTTGTCTGCCTCATGGACCTGGCACTTCTTGCCATGAAGAAGCTGCGCGCAGAGGGCAAGCTGGAAGACCTGGAAGTATCCGACGAGATCAATGCCTGCAGCATTGTGGTTCCGGTGGAGATTGACGGCGTGACCGAGGAGTGGCTGGTAAACTTCAAGAACGAGACCCACAACCATCCGACGGAAATCGAGCCCTTCGGCGGCGCTGCTACCTGTCTGGGCGGTGCGATTCGTGACCCGCTTTCCGGACGTACCTATGTATATCAGGCTATGCGCGTGACCGGTGCCGCAGATCCGACCCGTCCGCTGTCTGAGACCTTAAAGGGCAAGCTGCCGCAGAGAAAGCTGGTCAACAGCGCTGCAAACGGCTACAGCTCCTACGGCAACCAGATCGGCCTGGCTACCGGCTATGTCAAAGAGATTTATCATCCGAATTACGTTGCAAAACGTATGGAGATCGGCGCCGTTATGGGCGCTGCTCCGAGAAAGTATGTAAAGCGCTTAAATTCTGACCCGGGTGATATCATCGTTTTGCTTGGCGGCCGTACCGGCCGTGACGGCATCGGCGGCGCTACCGGTTCCTCCAAGGTACATACCGAGGCTTCTATTGAGGTCTGTGGCGCAGAAGTTCAGAAAGGTAACGCACCGACTGAGCGCAAGATCCAGCGCATGTTCCGTCGTCCGGAGGTCAGCGAGATCATCAAGAAATGTAACGACTTTGGTGCAGGCGGTGTGTCCGTAGCCATCGGTGAGCTGGCTGCCGGTCTGCAGATTGACTTAGACAAGGTTCCGAAGAAATACGCCGGCCTGGATGGCACCGAGATCGCCATCTCTGAATCCCAGGAGCGTATGGCTGTGGTTCTGGATCCGTCTGATGTAGACAAATTCCTGGGCTTTGCCGCAGAGGAGAATCTGGAGGCCATTCCGGTTGCCGTGGTAACCGAGGAGCCGCGCCTTGTCATGAACTGGAGAGGCAAGACCATCGTAGATGTAAGCCGCGCATTCCTGGACACCAACGGTGCCCATCAGGAGGCCAAGGTGGTTCTGGAGACTCCGGTCAAAGAGGGCAATCCGTTTGTTAAGAAGGAAGTCGCAGATGTGAAAGCTACCTGGCTGAATGTCTTATCTGATTTGAATGTATGTTCCCAGAAGGGCCTGGTAGAGCGTTTCGATGGCTCCATCGGCGCAGGCAGCGTGTTCATGCCGTTTGGCGGCAAGTACCAGCTGACCGAGACCCAGACCATGGTTGCGAAGCTTCCGGTACTGAAGGGCAAGACCGATACCGTTACCATGATGAGCTACGGCTACGATCCATACTTGTCCAGCTGGAGCCCGTACCACGGTTCCATCTACGCAGTACTTTCCTCCGTAGCGAAGATCGTGGCAAGCGGCGGTGACTTTAAGAAGATCCGCTTTACCTTCCAGGAGTATTTCAAGCGCATGACCGAGGATCCGACCCGCTGGGGAGCTCCGTTCGCAGCCCTGCTTGGCGCGTACAACGCACAGCTTGGCTTCGGTCTTCCGTCCATCGGCGGTAAGGACAGTATGTCCGGTACCTTCAACGATGAGAAGCACGGCGAGATCAACGTTCCGCCGACTCTGGTTTCCTTCGCTGTGGATGTAGACCACTATCCGAATATCATCACTCCGGAATTCAAGAAACCGGGCAGCAAGATTGTGGTATTTAACATTGAGAAAGACCAGTATGACCTGCCGGATTACGCCCAGATCATGGATGGTTATGAGAAATTAAACGCAGATATCAAGGCCGGACGCATTCTTTCCGCATATGCGGTAGAGGGTCACGGACTGGCTGAGGCTGTCAGCAAGATGGCATTCGGCAACAAGCTGGGCGTCAAGATTGAGCATAATGTAGATCCGAGAGATTTCTTTGCGGCAGGCTGGGGCAACATCGTCTGCGAGGTTCCGGAGGGCAAGGTGGGAGATCTGTCCATCCGCTACACCGTAATCGGTGAGGTAACCGACAAGGCTGCCTTCGAGTACGGCCCGGTATCCATCTCCATGGACGAGGCATTAAACTCCTGGACCAAGACCCTGGAGAGCGTATTCCCGACCACTTCCGGCGTCAAGCAGACCGAGGTGAAGTCTGATCTGTATCAGGCAGACAAGATCTATGTATGCAGCCACAAGCTGGCACAGCCGAACGTATTCATTCCGGTATTCCCGGGCACCAACTGTGAGTACGACAGCACCAAAGCCTTTGAGCGTGCCGGCGCAAAGGTTGTGACCAGAGTATTTAAGAACTTAAGCGCGGAGGATATCCGCGATTCCGTAGAGGAATACAAGAAGGAGATTGCAAAAGCCCAGATCGTCATGTTCCCGGGCGGCTTCTCCGCAGGTGATGAGCCGGAGGGCAGCGCGAAGTTCTTCGCAACCGTATTCCGCAACGCAGTGATCAAAGAAGAAATCGAGAAGCTGTTAAATGAGCGCGACGGCCTGATGCTTGGTATCTGCAACGGCTTCCAGGCCCTCATCAAGCTGGGACTGGTTCCGGAGGGACGCATCTGCGAGCAGACCGAAAACTCCCCGACCCTGGCTATGAACACCATTGGACGCCATATTTCCAAGATGGTATACACCAAGGTTGTCACCAACAAGTCCCCGTGGCTGGCTGGCGCTGAGCTTGGCGGCGTATACTGCAACCCGGCATCCCACGGCGAGGGACGTTTCGTGGCAAACGATGAATGGTTAAAGAAGCTGGCAGCAAATGGCCAGATTGCGACCCAGTATGTGGACGAGAACGGCAACGCGACCATGGATGAGTTCTGGAACCCGAACGGCTCTTATATGGCCATTGAAGGCATCACCAGCCCGGATGGACGTATCCTGGGCAAGATGGCGCATTCCGAGCGCCGCGGTGAGGCTGTAGCCATGAACATTTACGGCGAGCAGGATATGAAGATCTTTGAGAGTGGCGTGAAGTACTTTAAGTAATAAGGGAAGGATTTTAACGGGGGTGCCGCGGGATGCGCGGTGCCCCTTTTCTATTGTCAGGTATTGACAGAAATCGCGATTTAAAGTATGATTTGGGATAACTGCCCTGGAAAAACCAGGGAGCAATATGAGGAGAGACAGCGATATGAAGAAGGTTGTGAAATTCGGCGGCAGTTCTCTGGCGAGTGCCCGCCAGTTCAAGAAAGTCGGAGATATCATCCGCGCAGACAAAACAAGAAGATATGTGATTCCGTCCGCGCCGGGTAAGAGAAACAGCAAGGATACCAAGGTTACGGATATGCTTTACGAGTGCTACGCGGCAGCATCCACCGGAGCATCCTATAAAAAGCTTCTGGAGGCCATTAAGGCACGTTATCAGGAGATTATTGACGGCCTGGATTTAAACTTAAACCTGGACCACGAATTTGACACCATCGAGGAAAACTTCGTAAAGGGAATCGGCAAAGATTACGCAGCTTCCCGCGGTGAGTACTTAAACGGTATCGTTATGGCAAACTATCTCGGTTACGAGTTCATCGATGCTGCTGAGGTTATTTTCTTTGATGAGCACGGCAATTTTGAGGCAGAGCTGACCAACAAGGAGCTTTCCGAGCGTCTGGAGCATGTAGAGCGCGCTGTAATCCCGGGCTTCTATGGTTCCAAACATGACGGCAACATTAAGACCTTCTCCCGCGGCGGTTCTGACGTGACCGGCTCCATCGTAGCCCGGGCCATCCACGCAGACCTGTACGAGAACTGGACCGATGTATCCGGTTTCCTGGTAACGGATCCGCGCATCGTGGAGAATCCGGAAGTTATCGAGACCATCACCTATAAAGAGCTTCGTGAACTGGCTTACATGGGTGCAGGTGTGCTGCATGAGGACGCCATCTTCCCGGTAAGAAAAGAAGGCATCCCGATCAACATCCGCAACACCAACCGCCCGGAGGATAAGGGTACCCTCATCGTGGAGAGCACCTGCAGAAAACCGCGCTACACCATCACCGGTATCGCCGGAAGAAAAGGCTTCTGTGCCATCAACATTGAAAAAGCCATGATGAACGCAGAAGTAGGGTTTGGGAGGAAAGTTCTTGGTGTATTTGAAAAGTACGGCATTTCCTTCGAGCATATGCCGTCAGGGATTGACACCATGACCATTATGGTACACCAGGACGAATTTGAAGAGTACGAGCAGTCTGTCATTGCCGGTATCCACCGCGCAGTAGAGCCGGATCTGGTAGACTTAGAGTCCGACCTGGCCCTCATTGCTGTTGTTGGGAGAGGCATGAAGGGTACCCGTGGAACCGTCGGAAGAATCTTCTCCGCACTGGCTCACGCCCGCATCAATGTTAAGATGATCGACCAGGGTTCCAGTGAACTCAACATCATCATCGGCGTGAAGAATTCCGATTTCGAGACCGCCATCAAGGCTATCTACGACATCTTCATTACCGCAGCAATCTAAATTACGAGCCGGATTTTATATCTGGCCTTTTCGGAAAGGGAATCCCGCGGACGGCTTTTGCCGTCGCGAGGTTCCCTCTTTCGTTGCGGAAAAAAGTGTGCTATACTGGTTCTTAAGTTTTGACCTGATATTAAGAATGAAAAGATTGCTGTTGCACAACGCGTGAACAGCAGCGAAAAGGGGAGTTTCATGAAGAAGAAAGCAGCGGTGCTGTTAACAGCAGCCGTTTTGACCGGTTGTGCCGGTCCGTCTACAAAGGTGCTGCCGCAAAGGCAGGACGGTACCATGCAGGAGGTCCCGGATGAGGTTCCGGTGGTGGAAGAAGTAAATTCTTTTTATCTTCAGGAATCTCTGGGAATTCTTTCAGCTTCTCCCCGGCCGTCAGGAAGCCGCGGCGAGGACAATGCCGCCAGGTATATCCAGAAACTGTTAAAAGACTATGGGTATACGGTAAACCGGCAGCGGTTCCGTGAAAAGTCAGAGCATGAAGAAGTCCTCGGTACCAATGTGGTGGCCATGCGCCTCGCAGAGGATCCGGACGCGGACATCATCCTGATCTGTACCTGGCATGACTCGGCGCCGGAAAGTCCGGGAGCCGGAAACAATGCGTCCGGCGTTTCCGTATTTCTGGAAACGGCCCGGATCCTGTCGGGAATTCCCACGGACACGGAGGTTCGTTTCGTCAGTCTGTCGGCCCACGAAAAGGATGCCCTGGGCGCCAGGGTTTACGCGAAGAGCCTCAGCAAGCGGGAACGGGAGCGTCTGATCGGAGTAATCACGGTCGGCCCGTGCGGCGCGATTGACACGGAAGGTACGGTCCTGGCAACCCAGGACGGTAAAGGCACCATGCTGGGGGACCTGCTTTTGGAGTCTGCGGCTGGTATTATGGAAAACCGCTGGAACTATGTACAGAAAGCCGGAGAGGAAAACGGTATTTTTGCTTCCTGCGCGATTCCTGCTGTGCAGGTTGGACAGCAGTATGACAGTTTTGATTTCGGAACCCCGCTGGATACGGTTGACACCGTCGATGCGGAATGTCTGTCCGGTATCGTGGATACGCTTTGTCAGGCGGTATCAAGGGTCATGAGTCTGGACACCCCGTCCATGCGGGCCAAAGCCCATTTCGAGAATAACTGGAAAGAATTCACCTATACACAGGACACCGCGAACCGCATTCCGTTTGGAACATCACCGGGAAAGCTTCAGGCAATTCTTGGTGTTCCGGGAAAGCTTGCGGTAGTGACCCGCAATGCAGCAAACCAGCCGGTGGAGCGTTATCAGTTCCCCATGAAGTGGTTTGGCCTGAACGCGCCGTTTCAGGTCAGCTATTATTTTACAGATGAGCAGCTGGATCTGGTCAGTCTGAAGCCAGGGGAAAACGGTCCGGCTGTCTCGGAAGTGCGGGAACAGCTTACCGCGCTTTACGGAGAACCGGTTAAGAAAATTACGGGGCCTTATGGAGCCGACTGCATCTGGCAGGACCCGAAAACCGGAGAGCAGACCGAACTGATCCCCGGGAAAGAGGTCTATGAGATCGAAATCCGCAGCTACGCGCCGCAGCCGGTGCTTCTTGCCCACTACAAAGTGGATGGAACCCTGGAAGCAGGGGAGACAGAAACCGGATATGAATATCTGAAGGGACTTGGAAGCGTAGTATTCCAGCCTAAAGAGGCGGGATCTCTGGCAGCGGAACTTCTCTATGAATCTGATGGAGTGGGAGGAGAACGCGTTTTTGCGGAAAAAACGGAACCGCTCTCCGAAACGGCCCATGGCACAGACCGGAAGAATACCGGTCATTCATGGCAGGATGATTCGGAAAACATGACACAGTGGACGGTCCGGATCGATCCGGCGGATTTCCCGGAAGAAGAAGGAATCTTTACAGACCGCGCAGAGACTCTGAAAGCATTGCTGCGGGTATATGGCCAGATGCTGAAGGAAAGCATGCCGGATGCATATGTGACAGGCTACGCAGAGCTGGTACAGAAAAATCAGCAGGTGCCGGAGCAGCCGGATGCGGCTCCGGGAGACGCAGGCCAGGAGCGAAGCACCGCGCCGGAGTTTGAGGACGCGTTTGCGCTGTATGTGCTGACAGACCAGCCCATGGATGCCCCAGGAATCTGGCAGGAATGTGTCCGCTATTTTGATCAGTTCGAAGAACTGAATACATACCGCAGTACCGTGAGAAGCTATCTGGGACTGCAGACGGAGGAATAAACTATGAGTCAGGTAATCATCATCGGCGGCGGTGCCGCAGGCATGATGGCGGCAATTGCCGCAGCCGGTGCGGGCCATAAGGTCTGCATCTATGAAAAGAATGAAAAGCTTGGGAAAAAAATCTACATCACCGGCAAGGGCCGTTGCAACGTGACCAACGCCTGTGATATCGAGGAGTTGTTTCAGAATGTGGTTCACAACGCCAAGTTTTTATACAGCAGCTTTTATACCTTTACCAACACCGATATCATGGATCTGATCGAAAAACATGGATGTCCGCTCAAAACAGAGCGGGGAAACCGCGTATTTCCGGTTTCCGATAAATCATCGGATGTCATTCACGCGCTGACGGTGGCGCTCCGGGAGCTTGGCGTGGAGGTGGAGCTTCATGAAGAGGTGGCCGATGTTCTGGCAGAGGACGGACATGTCACCGGTGTGCGCTTAAAGCGCGGCCAGAAGGTGGTTTTGGCAGATGCAGTCATTGTTACCACCGGAGGTCTTTCCTACCCGTCTACCGGCTCCACCGGAGACGGATACCGCTTTGCCAAAGAACTTGGACATGCGATCACGGATCTTTCTCCGGCTCTGGTGCCGTTTGTGGCAAAGGAAGAGGTCTGTAAGGAACTGCAGGGACTGTCTCTGCGCAACATCAGCGTACAGATCCGGAACGGAAAGAAAGTATTGTATGAGGAGTTTGGAGAGATGCTGTTCACCCACTTCGGCGTGAGCGGTCCGGTGCTTCTCTCAGCCAGCAGTTATGTGGCGTCCGTATTAAAGAAAGGACCACTTACCCTTTCCATTGACTTAAAGCCGGCTCTTTCTGAGGAACAGTTAGATGTCCGCATTCTCCGGGATTTTGAGGAAGCGAAAAATAAACAGTACAAAAATTCCTTAAACCATCTGCTTCCGGCGAAGCTGGTACCGGTCATCATTGAGCGCAGCGGCATTTCACCGGAGAAGAAGGTAAATGAGATTACCAGGGAAGAACGCCATCAGCTGGTGCAGGCCGTGAAGGATTTCTGCATTACCCTGGTGGGACTGCGGGATTATAAAGAGGCTATTATCACCCAGGGCGGTGTGTCTGTGCGGGAGGTAAATCCGTCTACCATGGAGTCGAAAAAGACAGCGGGCCTGTATTTTGCGGGCGAGGTGCTGGATCTTGATGCGGTGACCGGTGGATTCAACCTTCAGATTGCCTGGTCCACCGGGTATCTGGCCGGAATTTCCATTCCGCTGTAGCCGCAGAGTGTGTGAAAAATTCAGATTCCGCCTGAAAACAGAATAGGCAGACTGCGTGAAATGCGGTCATTAGAATACAGAAACAAGGAGACGAATAAGCTATGGAAAAGCAAGCATTTAATATCGCAATTGACGGACCGGCGGGCGCCGGCAAAAGCACCATTGCGAAGATGGTGGCAAAGAAGCTGAACTTTATCTACGTGGATACTGGAGCCATGTATCGTGCCATTGCGCTTTACCTGCTGCGTGACGGCGTGGATACCGCAAACGAGGCCGCAGTGAGTGAAGCCGTGAAAAACGCGGACATCACCATCCGCTACCAGGACGGGGCGCAGCAGGTCATCTTAAACGGAGAGGATGTGTCCGGCCTGATCCGCACTGAGGAGGTGGGCAATACCGCCTCAGCCACCAGCGTGTACCCGGCCGTGCGCGCCCATCTGTTAGAGCTTCAGAGAAGCCTGGCGGCCAGCCAGAATGTCATCATGGACGGCCGCGATATCGGCACCTGCATTCTGCCGGACGCACAAGCCAAGATTTATTTAACAGCCAGCAGCCGGGTCCGCGCCCTGCGCCGCTATAAAGAGTTAACGGAAAAAGGCACGATGTGTAATCTGGAAGAAATTGAGCAAGATATTATTGAGCGAGACCACCGGGACATGACCAGAGAGATTGCTCCGCTTAAGCAGGCAGAGGATGCGGTACTCTTAGACAGCTCCGAGATGACGATTGATCAGGTGGTACAGGCTATCATTGATACCGCGAAGGCCCATGGCCTGAAGGAGGAAGCTTAATGGAGGTCATCGTTGCGAAGACGGCCGGTTTCTGTTTTGGCGTAAAGCGCGCGGTGGAGCAGGTCTATGAGCAGATTGAAAAGGCAGAAAAGCCGGTTTACACCTACGGACCCATCATCCACAATGAGTTTGTGGTGAAGGATCTGGAAGAAAAGGGTGTGCAGGTGCTGAATACCGAGAAAGAGCTGTCGGCCCTTACCGACGGAATTGTGGTCATCCGTTCCCACGGAGTCGGAAAGCATGTCTATGATCTGCTGGAGGCGCACCACATTACCGTGGTAGATGCCACCTGCCCATTTGTAAAAAAGATCCACCGCATTGTGGAGGAGCAGACCGGAGCGGGCCGGCGCGTGATCATCATCGGAAGCCCGGATCATCCGGAGGTGCAGGGCATCCGCGGCTGGGGAAATGACACCACTCTGGTGGTGGAAAAACCGGAGCAGATCGATGATCTTCCGGTCGGAAAAGACGAAAAACTATGTATCGTTTCCCAAACGACATTTAATTACAAGAAATTTCAAGATTTAGTTGAAAAATTCGAGAAAAAGGGTTATGATATACTTGTTTTAAATACGATTTGCAATGCAACACAGGAAAGACAAGTGGAAGCTAGACGTATTGCTTCTGAAGTGGACGCTATGATTGTCATAGGTGGCAGACATAGTTCCAACACACAGAAACTCTACGAGATATGCCAAAAGGAATGTAAGAATACTTACTTTATCCAGTCACTCGGCGATTTCAACCCTGAATGTGTGAATTCTGTGCGCAGCGTAGGTATTACAGCGGGGGCATCCACCCCGAATCAAATTATTGAGGAGGTTCATACTAATGTCAGAATTAAGTTTTGAACAAATGTTGGAGGAATCATTAAAAACAATACGTACGGGAGAGATCGTCACTGGTAAAGTCATCGATGTGAAAGAGGACGAGATCGTCCTGAACATTGGATACAAGTCCGATGGTATCATCCCGAGAAGTGAGTACACCAACGAAGCAAACGTAGATCTCAGAACCCAGGTTCAGGTTGGCGACGAGATGGAAGCAAAAGTTGTAAAAGTAAACGACGGCGAAGGCCAGGTTGCACTGTCCTACAAGAGACTGGCTGCAGACAAGGGCAACAAGAGACTGGAAGAGGCTTTCGAGAACCACGAGGTTCTTACCGCTAAAGTTGCACAGGTACTGGACGGCGGCTTAAGCGTTGTTGTTGATGAGGCAAGAGTCTTCATCCCGGCAAGCCTGGTATCTGACACTTACGAGAAAGATTTAACCAAGTACGCAGGTCAGGATATCGATTTCGTTATCACTGAGTTCAACCCGAAGAGAAGAAGAGTCATCGGCGACAGAAAGCAGCTCATGGTTGCTAAGAAGGCTGAGATGCAGAAAGAGCTCTTCGAGCGCATCCACGCTGGCGATACCGTAGAGGGTACTGTTAAGAACGTTACCGATTTCGGTGCATTCGTAGACCTGGGCGGCGCTGACGGCCTGCTTCATATTTCTGAGATGTCCTGGGGCCGTGTTGAGAATCCGAAGAAGGTATTCAAGACCGGTGATCATGTAAAGGCTCTCATCAAAGATATCAACGGCGAGAAGATTGCTCTGAGCTTAAAGTTCCCGGAGCAGAATCCGTGGGCTAACGCAGCTGAGAAGTACGCTGTAGGCAACGTAGTAACCGGTCGTGTTGCTCGTATGACTGATTTTGGTGCATTTGTTGAGTTAGAGCCGGGCGTAGACGCTCTGCTTCATGTATCCCAGATCTCCAGAGATCACGTTGACAAACCGGCAGACGCTCTGACCATCGGCCAGGAGATCGAGGCTAAGGTTGTTGACTTCAACGGCGAAGACAGAAAGATCAGCTTAAGCATGAAAGCACTGCAGGCTCCGGCTGAGCAGAACGAGGCAGACGCTGAGTAATCTGAATTAAAATAAAATTTTTAAAGCACCATGATGTGGAATGTAAGGTTCCATGTCATGGTGCTTTTTTACGCTTGTTTTATGATGCGGCTGCCGATGGTGGCGATGCATCAGCCTTTTTGAGGCCCTTTCGCGGGCCTCCTTTTCATTTTGCAGAAAAGCCGGAAATGTGATATGATATTGCAGGTGGGCAACTGTATTGCTGCACTGACAGGTACAGCTGCCCGGATTGAAGTAAAGTGAGCAGGAGGACATGACGATGGAATTTGAAAAACTGATCGAAGAGCGCAGAAGCATTCGCAAATATGACAGCAGCAGGCGTGCAACAAAGGAACAGATGGAGACTGTGGTTCAGGCTGCAATTCAGGCACCGTCCTGGAAAAACTCTCAGACTGCGCGCTATTACGCTATTTTAGAGGAAGCAAAATGTGAGGCATTTTCCGAGAACTGTCTGCCGCAGTTTAACCAGAACAATTCCAGAGGAGCTTCTTATCTTGTGGCTACCTTTGTGAAAAACCGGGCAGGCTTTAACCGTGAGACCGGAGAACCGGATAATGAGTGTGGAAACGGCTGGGGATACTATGACCTGGGCCTGCAAAGTGAGAATCTGATCCTGAAGGCTAAAGAACTTGGCCTGGATACCCTGATCATGGGAATCCGTGACGCGGCAAAGATTCATGAAATGCTGCACATTCCGGAGACAGAGCAGGTAGTATCTGTCATTGCAGTCGGCTACCGTGATATTGACCCGGAAAAGCCGAAGCGCAAGACTCCGGATGATATTCTGACCTTTGTGGAGGACTGATGCCATTTCGGATATAGACAGACAAAACGGAAAAGAAAGGATATACGGCCTATGAACATTGCGGAAACCCTTGATGAACTGAAGCGGAAAGCCGGAAAAGCTCCGGAACTGAAAAGCCGGATCCTGCAGACCAGAAAGGAAGCCAATCCGCTTTCCGCATTCTGTGTGCTCTGCCGGGAACTGGGATACCAGGTCTATGAGATGGACCTGGCCTGTGCCGGAGAAAGCTTTTACGCGGAAATCAAGCGCAGCACCAATGGCGGTGGGGAGAATTCGCCGCTCTTAAAGGGTGAAGATGATTTTTACGAAATGTTTTTTGCAGAGTTGGAACGGGAATTATGATCATTGAATTAGATATCTACCAAACAATCGCAGCCGCCGTGGCTGCACTGATGCTGGGAAAATTTTTAAGGAGGCGGTGTGCTGTTCTGGAACGGTTCTGCATTCCGGCTCCGGTGATTGGCGGCGTAATTTTTGCAGTATTTACCTGCATCTGTTATATCACCGGAATTGCGGAATTTTCCTTTGACGATACCTTAAAGGAAGTCTGCATGGTATTTTTCTTTACCTCAGTAGGCTTTCAGGCAAACTTAAAGGTGCTTCGGAGCGGCGGCAAAGCCCTTGCGGTCTTTCTGGGACTGGTAATCCTGCTGATTATTTCCCAGAACTTTCTGGCTGTCGGCCTGGCAAAGCTTCTGAGTCTTCCATCCCTGGTGGGCCTTTGCACCGGCTCCATTCCGATGGTGGGCGGACACGGAACTGCAGGTGCCTTTGGACCGGTCCTGGAGAGTATGGGAATTACGGGTGCCACAACCGTCTGCACCGCGGCGGCCACCTTTGGCCTGATTGCGGGCAGCGTCATTGGCGGCCCGATCGGAAAAGGTCTGATTGAGAAATATGACCTTTTAAAAACCATTGTACCGGAGGACAACAGTCTTCTGATCGAGGAAGAGGAGCTTCTGATCGAAGAAGAGAAGAAGCATGAGCGCCATACCACCATGTATCCGGCGGCAGTATTCCAGCTGATTATTGCCATTGGAATCGGCACCTTTGTGTCAGACCTTTTGTCTCTCACAGGATTAACCTTTCCGATTTACATCGGTGCCATGATCTCGGCGGCGGTCATCCGGAATATCGGAGAATACAGTGGAAAATACACAACTCATATGGGCGAGATCAATGACATTGGCGGTATCTGCCTGTCCTTGTTTTTGGGAATCGCCATGATCACACTGAAGCTGTGGCAGCTGGCAGATCTGGCACTTCCGCTTCTGATCCTGCTGTTCGGTCAGGTCCTTCTGATGTTTGTGTATGCGCGGTTTGTGATATTCAACGTGATGGGACGGGATTACGATGCGGCGGTTATCAGCTCCGGCGTGTGCGGATTTGGTATGGGAGCCACACCGAACGCCATGGCAAATATGCAGGTGGTGTGCGAAAGGTATGAGCCTTCCGTGAAAGCGTATCTGCTGATTCCGCTAGTGGGCAGCCTGTTTGCAGACTTTTTGAATACCCTTTCCATTACATTCTTTATTAACTTTCTGTAGCAGCCGGATGGAAATTTCGGCAGAAAAAGAAGGCGGGGGAGAACGCGATGTTTTGGAAAAAAGAGAAGGATCAGAAAAAAGAGCACGATTTTGAAATTGCCAGCGAAGGTCTGGCGGTTCCGGAAATTCATATTGGGAGAAAGAAAGCAGCCCATAAAGAGGAGCATCCGAAAGAACATCATCACGAATCAATTCTGTATGATGATGTGGCAATTCCGGAGGTTCACATTCCGGTAAAACGAAAAAAATAAAATGGGATTGGGAAGCAGGTACGACTGGGAAGAACCAGAACGTACCTGCTTTTTGTTAAAAAACTCTTGACAAACAATATTATATAACATATAGTATATTCAGCAACAATATTATACATTATATAATATAAAAGCTGAAATAATATTACATTATAAGGAAAGGCGGGATCATATGGTTTTTAATACGGGCGCGGCGCTTCTGGATGCCATTGTGCTGTCCGTTGTCTCCAGAGACCAGAATGGAACATACGGATACCGCATCACCCAGGAGGTGCGTGAGGTGCTGGATATTTCCGAGTCCACCCTTTATCCGGTGCTGAGACGGCTCCTAAAGGATGGCTGCCTGGAAAGCTATGACCTGGCAATCGACGGAAGAAACCGCCGCTACTACCGGATTACGGAGAGCGGAAGGCTCCAGCTGAATCTTTACCGCGGAGAATGGAACACTTACGCACAGAAGATATCCAGAATACTTGAGGAGGACACAAAACATGAGTAGAGCAGAATTTATGGAAAAGCTGGAATATCTGCTGCAGGATCTTTCGGAAGACGACCGGGAAGACGGAATCGCTTTTTACCGTGACTATCTGGATGAGGCAGGTCCAGAGCGGGAGGAGGAAGTGCTGCAGGAATTCGGAAGCCCGGAGCGCATTGCGTCCATTATCCGGAGTAATCTAAAAGAAGATATGGAAGATGGCGGTGCTTTTACAGAAAACGGCTTTGAGGATGAGCGTTTCCGGGATCCGGGTTATCAGGTGGTAAAGCGAAAGGATCTCCCGGATCTTCGGGAAGATATGGATGAAAAAGCATTCCATCAGGATTATGAGAAAACGCAGAAATCTGGTGCGGAAAAAAGCCGCAAACGTTCCCAGAAAAGCAACCGGAGAAATATCGTGCTGCTGGTTCTTCTGGCTGTTTTTCTGTCTCCAGCCGTTCTTGGCATGGGAAGCGGAGCCATTGCCGTGGTCTCCACGCTGTTTGCCCTTATTGCCATGGCGGTTCTTGGAATCGGTTTTCTGACTGTGGCGGCCTCCTTTGGCACCGTGATTCTGACGGTGATGGGAGCCGGAATTCTGATTTCCGATTTCTGGGGCGGTGTGACCGTCATCGGGTTTGCGGTGTTTGCGTTTGGGTGTGTGCTCATTGGCATCGCGTTATCCATTCTGACTTATGGAAAATTTGTTCCGTGGTGCATCCGTACGATTGTGAACATCCTGACAGGACTTCTGAAGGGAGGAAAAAAGGTTTATGAAAAAATGCGTTAAATGGTTTTTGCTGGTGGGCATCCTGTTTTGTCTTCTGGGCACGGGAATTGTCACGGCTGGTCTTATGAAGGGCGGAGCCAGAAATGCGAAAACTTATGTGAGAGAATATTATGACCATGCAGAAGAAATCGAGGAACATCTGGATGATTATGTTGGTCATGAATGATAAGGTACAAGGAGAAAGAAACATGGATATGAATAAAAAACTGTATCGTTCCAGTACAAATAAGGTAATCTGTGGTGTGTGCGGCGGAATTGGGGAATACTTTGGCGTGGATCCGACCATCGTGCGTCTGGTCTGGGCGCTGCTTGCCTGTTCCGGTACCGGGCTTCTGGCTTATATCATTGCAGCAGTAGTTATGCCGCAGGAACCGGATGAGATGGAATAGCAGGGATGAATGCGACCTATGAAATGAATAAAACGCAGAGAAACGGGCATGCTCCAAACGAAAGGAGTGTGCCCTTTATGCCGAAAAAGAAAGAAAAGAAACCATTTGATGTGGAACATATGACACCGGAGGAACAGCTGAAATTTGAAATAGCAGAGGAACTTGGCCTGGGAGACCGGGTGCTGAAAGAGGGCTGGCGCTGTCTGACGTCAAAAGAAAGCGGACGGATCGGCGGCCTGATCACAAAACGAAAGAAACAAATGCAGAAGGAATCGGAATCTGTCTGATGCTTGTCAAACTGCGAAAAAGCAAGTATAATAAAAACCGATTACAGCGCAGAAAACAAATTGCGGAATTGACCGTTCACGATTCCAGAACTGCGCCGGAACGGAGTATGCAATTGACAGAGCAAAGACTGAGGAATGGATACACAACCGGGACCTGTGCGGCGGCTGCGGCGAAGGCGGCGGCCGCTTTTTTGTTATGTGGGAAAAACGCTTCCTGTGCCGAACTTATGCTTCCGGGCGGGACAGTATGCCGGATTCCGGTAACACAGAATGGCTGTGGACAGGGCGAGGCCTGCTTTTACGTGCAGAAGGACTCGGGAGATGATCCGGATGTAACCAATGGAACGAAGGTGTTTGCCCGTGTACGCCAGGTGGAAAAATGTGAGTTTGAAGCCTTATGCCGGACTGGAGCCGGATATTATCTGGAGGAGTATCCACAGTTGTATTTAACAGGAGGACAGGGGATCGGCATGGTGACAAAGCCGGGCCTGAGCTGTCCGGTGGGGCATTATGCCATCAATCCGGTGCCGCGCAGTATGATCCTGGGTGCGGTAGAAGAGATTGCGCGAACCGCGGCTTATGAAGAATATCTGCTTATCGAAATCCGGATTCCGGAGGGAGAAGCACTGGCGCTCCAGACCTTTAATCCCAAGCTGGGAATTCAGGGTGGAATCTCGGTTCTTGGCACTACTGGAATTGTAAAACCCATGAGCGAGGAAGCTTTGCTTGAGACCATTCATCTGGAAATCCATATGAAAGCAGTAAACGGAGCAAAGGTACTCCTGATGGCTCCGGGAAATTACGGAGAAGAATTTTTAAAGAAAGAGCTGGGCGTCCCGATGGGAAGCGCGGTGCTCTGCAGCAACTTTGTGAAGGATGCAGTCCTGATGGCAGAGAAAGAGGGCTTTCGGAATCTGCTGTTTGTGGGGCACATCGGAAAACTTATTAAGGTATCGGCCGGTGTGAAAAACACCCATTCCAAATATGGAGATGGCCGCATGGAGCAGATGGCGGTGCTGACAAGGGAACTGGGGCATCCGGAACTGCAGGAATGGGTCCGGGCCTGCAACACCACGGATGATGCGCTGGCTCTGCTAAAGGAGCAGGGGCTCGCAAAGCCGCTCCTATGTCGGACAGCCCGTTACGTCAAAAATTGGATTGAAACCTGGAGTGGTGGAAGAATCACTGCGGAAGCCGTCACTTTTTCCACGGCGCATCAGCTGCTTGGCGCGACAGAGAACTGGCAGAAATTGTTTGATGCCTGGCAGGAGACATCCGGACAGAGCAACCTGGAAACGATGGAATGGCCGTGAACATGCATGGCCGATGAAAGGACTGGTTATGAAACTTGCAGTGATCAGCTTTACCAGGGCAGGCGAAGGCGTCTGCGAAAAACTGACAAACGCGATGACAGCCGCCGGAGTGGAATGCTGTGGTTATACAGGAAGAAAAACAGGGACTGCCGCACTGACATTACAGGCTGTATCCGGTTCACTTTCGGAATGGACCGGGCAGCAGTTTGCCTGCTGTGACGGACTGATCTTTATTGGCGCTGCCGGAATTGCGGTACGCCTGATTGCTCCGTATCTGAAAGACAAGCTCACCGATCCTGCGGTCGTGGTAGTGGACGAGGCCGGGCAGTTTTCCATTTCCCTTCTTTCCGGCCATGTGGGCGGCGCAAACCGTTTGGCAGAATGGACCGCGGAAATTCTTAAGGCGGTCCCGGTCGTGACAACGGCCTCGGATGTGCGGGGCCGGACGGGGATTGATGTCTGGGCAGCAGATCACGGCTTTGCGATCACGGACCGGACGCTGGCAAAAGAAATCGCGGCTGCGCTTCTCGAAGGAGAGAAAATTGGGTTTTTCAGTGATGTACCAGTAGATGCGCCAGAGGCTCCCGGGTATGAGACCGATGTGGTGCACCGGCTAAATGTCTGGGTGACCTGGCAGACGCAGTCATCGCCGGATATACCAGAGCTGGTATCGTTGAAGAAAGCTGGAGGTCGTTGTCAGTCAGATACAGGATTATCCCGTCAGGATATGAGATTCCTGCGTCTGGTTCCGAAAAATCTTGTGCTGGGTGTTGGCTGCCGCAGGGGCACGCCAAAGGAAGCCGTGGAGATGGCAATCCGGCAAACACTGGAGGAACATCACCTGGATATCCGCGGAGTATCCGCGATAGCCAGCATTGATTTAAAAAAGGATGAAGCCGGGCTTTTGGAAACTGCGGCCGGGCTTGCCGTTCCTTTTTCTACATACAGCAGTGAAATCCTGTCAGAGATGCAGGGAGACTTTACAGAGTCCGGCTTTGTGCGTCAGGTGACCGGAGTTGGGAATGTCTGTGAACGGGCTGCGCTTTGCTGTGCGGGAACAGGTGGACGGCTGATCGTGAAAAAGCAGGTGCATACCGGCGTGACGGTGGCTGTGGCTGCAAAAGGTTCCGCTGTCTGCAAAAGCAGGGCAGATGCAGAAATGAAACTGTTCAAAACAGAGGAGCAGAGAGAAGAACAGACAAAATCGGAAGGAGGAGTATGAACATGCAGAGACAGGCATCCGTTGTCATATTTGGCGGAACGTCGGAGGGACGGGAACTGGCAGAATATGCCGAGTCGCATCGGATTCCGGTTCTGGTCAGCGTGGTATCCGGCTATGGTGAGAGCCTGCTGAGAGAAAGTGACATGGTTCGGGTACATACCGGAGCACTGGATGAAACGGCAATGCGGCAGTTTTTGCAGGAAACGGCTCCGAAACTGGTATTAGATGCGACGCATCCCTACGCCCGGGTGGTGACGGAACAGGTGGCCGCCCTGTGCCGGGAACTGGACGTTCCGTATCAGCGTGTTTTAAGAGGTTCCGAACAGACCGCTTCCGCAGAAACCGGGAAGGCAGCTTTAAAAACGGCTCCGGTATTTGTAGTAGATTCTTTACATGATGCCGTAGAATGCCTGAAACAGGATAGCCGGTCTGTTCTTCTCACCACGGGAAGCAAGGAGCTGGAAGCCTTTGCGGCAGACCCGGCCATGCGGGAACGCATTTACGCGCGGGTACTGCCAGACAGTCAGGTCCTGAAAAAATGTGAGGATCTTGACATTCATGGAGCTCATGTCATTGCCATGCAGGGGCCGTTTTCCACAGAACTGAACTGTGCTTTGCTGCGCACTGCGCAGGCCGGGTGGCTTGTCACAAAGGAAGCCGGAAAACGCGGCGGATTTGTGGAGAAAATGGAAGCCGCCAGACAGTGTGGCGTGAGTGTGGTTGTAATCCGGAGGCCGGTCCAGGAGGAAGGAATTTCGCTGGAAGAGGCGAAAGAGCGGATGGATGCGTATCGTGTGAAATCACCGGATGCCAGTAAAACACTGGATTTGCTTCGGAATCTGGTGCAAAATGCAAAGGATTCCGAGCTGGGGGAGAAACAGAAGGATGATTTCGAGCAGACGACGCAGTCTGTTCGTACCCTTAGCATGATCGGCATGGGGATGGGGGGCGGCAAACAGCTTACCCTGGAGGCATTGGAGGTTCTGAAGCATAGTGACATTGTATTTGGTGCATCGCGGATGCTTAACGACCTTGCCCCATGGATTCGGGAAAAACATCAGAAAGCTTATTACCAGCCGGAAAAGATTCTGGACTGGCTGGAAGAACATTCAACCTGTCAGCATGCGGTGATAGTCTGCTCCGGTGATACCGGATTTTACAGTGGCAGCGGAAGCATGATGCGGGAACTGAAATCGCGTTTTGGCACGGCAGAAGCAATTCCCTACGAGGTGAAGGTTTATCCGGGTATTTCTTCCGTATCGGCGCTGGCGGCCCGGTTTGGAATTTCCTGGGATGATGCCTGTCTGGCCAGTGCCCATGGGCGGGACTGCGATGTGGCAGCATTGTTAAAAGAACAGGAAAAAGTCTTTCTGCTGCTGGATGGCAGCAGAAATTTGAAACAGATCTGCCGGAATCTGAAGGAGTCCGGCATGGGAGATACCATGGTCTACGCCGGTGTTCGCATGGGATATAAAGATGAACGTAAGATTTGTGGAACAGCGAAAGCGATGACAGATATAGAGGCAGACAGTCTGACAGCTGTATTTCTGGAGCGAAACAAACATGAGAGATGAATGGTTTATCCGGGGAGACATCCCCATGACAAAAAGTGAAGTGCGTGCGGTATCCATTTCCAAGCTGGATCTGCAAAAAAGCAGCATTGTATACGATATCGGTGCAGGGACCGGATCTGTTTCCGTGGAAGCAGCGCTGCAGGTCCCGGAGGGCCATGTGTATGCCTTTGAGCAAAAAGAAGAAGGCTGCGCGCTGATCCGGGCCAATGCAGAGAAAGCAGGTGTGAAAAACCTGACCGTGGTTCCGGGAAAAGCGCCGGAGTCGTTACCTGGCTATCCGGCACCGGACCAGGTATTTCTGGGCGGCAGCAGTGGCAATATGGACAAAATCCTGGATTTTGTGACGGAATTAAACCCGGCAGTTCAGATCGTGATCAATGTGATCGCGCTGGAGAGTCTGACCCAGGCCATGGCATGGTTTGCCAAAAAGGGCTGGGAGCCGGAAGTGGTCTGCATGCAGGTATCCCATGCCGCAAAGCGCGGGCCATACCATATGATGCAGGCGCAGAATCCGATCTATGTGATCACGGTACAGAACCCGGACGCGAATGCTTCCGTGCTGCAAAAGCATGAAGGCAATGTATCGGCTGTCTCAGACCCGGCACGAAATTTCCAGAATCTGCAGGCACAGACTGCGCAGGGACGACCGGCACGGGCATCCTGGAAGCGGCCCCGTATTCTCCTGGCGGCCCCGGGAAGCGGAAGCGGCAAGACCCTTCTGACCACCGGCCTTCTGACCCTGTTTCAGAACCGCGGCATCCGGTGCCGTTCCTTTAAATGCGGCCCGGACTACATTGATCCCATGTTCCACAAATACGTTCTGGGGATTGACAGCTGCAATCTGGACAGCTTTTTCCTGTCAGAAGAAGAGCTGCGCGCGCTGTTTCACAAACGGGCAGAGAGCGCGGAACTTTCCATTCTGGAAGGTGTCATGGGATATTATGACGGGATTGGAGGCAATTCCCTTTCCGCCAGCACTTACGAGGTGGCAAAGATTACCGATACGCCGGTTATCCTTGTGGTGGACGGCAAGGGAAGCAGCCTGTCCCTGGCAGCGCAGATCAAAGGCTTTCTGGACTATCAGAAGGACAGTCATATCTGCGGCGTGATCTTAAATAAAACGAACAAAATGGTGGGGGAACGCCTGCGCCCGGAAATTGAAAAGCTGGACGTGCGATACCTTGGAGCGGTTCCGGTCTGTGAGACCATGGACATCAAGAGCCGTCATCTGGGCCTTACCATGCCGGAGGAGCAGAGCGAACTGCGCGGGCATCTGGATGCCTTTGCGGAGCAGCTGGCACAGTGCCTGGACGTGGAAGAAATTCTGAAACTGGCGGGATATTCCGAAAAAGAACCAGCGAAAGCCGGAAAAACCATCCAGGAAGACGCAAAAGTAACAGAGACAGCAAGCAGGAAAGCCGGGCAGGCAGGATCTGTGTGTTCACACGCCGTCCACCGCATGGCCGTGGCCATGGATGAGGCATTCTGTTTCTATTATCAGGAGAATCTGGACTTTTTAAGACGGCATGGATGGGAGCTGGTTCCGTTTTCCCCGCTTCACGATGCGGCACTGCCGGATCAGATTGAGGCCATTTTACTGGGAGGCGGATACCCGGAGCTCTACGCAAAGGAACTGTCTTCCAATGAGCCGATGCTTGCGTCCATCCGAAACGCCCATGCATCCGGTATTAAAATCCTTGCGGAATGCGGAGGATTTCTGTATCTGCAGGAGCATCTGGAGGATGAACATGGAAACCAGTGGCCTATGGCCGGCCTGATCCAAGCCGATGGCTTTCGCACGGCAAAACTCGGCCGCTTTGGCTATATTTCCCTGGAACAGGGCGGAGCATGCCGGATCAAAGGGCATGAGTTTCACTACTGGGACAGCACCGCTCCGGGCACGGCATTTCATGCGGCAAAACCGCAGTCAAACCGTGGCTGGGACTGTATGCATCAGACGGACAGCCTGCTGGCAGGATTTCCACATTTGTACTACTTATCCGGCCCGGAGCTGATTTTAAACTTCTTATCCGGTACTGCCACAGAGGGAGAGACAACAGTATGATGCATCTTGTAACCGGCGCATCCGCAAGCGGAAAATCCGCCTATGCGGAGGATCTGCTTGCGGATGCAATGAGCGTGAATAAATATTATATTGCCACCATGCGTCCCTGGGGCACGGAAGGGGCAGCGCGGGTGAAAAAACACCGTGCCATGCGGGAGGGAAAGGGTTTTCAGACAATCGAAGCCTTTCACACGCTGGATGCCTTAAAACTGCCGCAGTCTGGAAGCCTTATGCTGGAATGCATGTCCAATCTTCTGGCAAACGAGCAGTTTGAACTGGGCGGAACGGACGAGGAGATTCTGGCCCGCATAAAAAAAGGCATTCAGAATGTAAAGGAACAGACCGAAACGCTTATTATCGTAACCAATGAGATCTTTTCGGACGGATGTCATTATGATCCCGATACGGTCCGGTACATCCGTCTTCTGGGAACCATCAATATCTGGCTGGCAGGGGAAGCTGACACGGTAACGGAAGTTGTGTACGGAATTCCTATCCGGCAGAAAGGAGAAGAAAACGATGAGTGAACATAAGAACACAGAACCGGGCAGCAGCACGGACACGCAGAGTGTGTCTGAGAACCCTGTGGTGCAGAAAGCCGGAACCCTGCCGCCGCTTCTGGAAAGCTTTGTGATCGCGTTTTCCATGTACTCCCGTATCCCTATGCCCTTTGTGGAGTGGAGCGAGCGGGGCATGAAATACGCCTTCTGCTTTTTTCCGCTGATCGGTGTGGTGATCGGCGCGTGCGTCAGTGCCTTTGCCTGGGCAGCAGAACGGGCAGGACTTGGCGTTCTGGCTTTTGCCCTTCTGGGAACGGCAATCCCGCTGCTGATCACCGGCGGCATCCATATGGACGGATTTCTGGATGTAACCGATGCCAGAAGTTCTTTCCAGAGCCGGGAACGGAAGCTGGAAATCTTAAAGGATCCTCATGCGGGGGCATTTGCCATTGCCGGGTGCGGAGTGTACCTGCTGCTCTATGCGGCGGCTTTTTCCGAGCTTCGGGGAAATGCCTTTCCGGCCATTGCCGGAATTTATGTGATGACACGCGCCATCAGCGGCCTTTCTGTTCTCTGTTTTCCGAAGGCAAGAAAGAATGGCCTTGCAGCTACTTTCTCCAAAGGAACCGGAAGCGGAGCGCCGGCAGTGAAGATCGTGCTTACTGTCTGGCTGTTTGCCGGAATCGCGTTTGTAGTTCTGGTATCCGGTGCAGTCACGGCGGTTGTTCTGACTGTGGCAGCGGCGTCCGCCTTTCTCTGGTATCATCATATGGCCATGCACGAATTTGGCGGGACCACCGGCGATCTGGCCGGATACTTTTTACAGACTGCGGAACTGCTCATGGTTGCGGTACTGGCTGTGTGCGGCCGGATATAAAGGACGGGCAGCGGATACATTCCGCAGCGGTTCTGACGTAGATGCAGCATGTCCGTATCAGAATTTAGAAACAGAACAGGGAGTTTATATCGTATGATTCTTGTGATTGGAGGAAGCTTTCAGGGAAAGAAAGCATACGCGGCGCAGATCTGCGGCGGAGGAACGGTCCTTTCCGATTTTCAGGACCGCGTCCGTGCAGTCCTGGAAGCCGGAGAGGATATCGAGAGGTTTACACGGCAGATTCTTGCAAATCCACCGGCAGTCATTACACTGGATGAAGTAGGATGCGGCATTGTCCCCATGGAAAAAGCAGAGCGGGACTACCGCGAAGCCGTGGGACACGTCGGACAGATGCTGGCGGCGGCAGCAGCAGAAGTATACCGGGTGCAGTGCGGTATTGCATCCCGGATCAAATAATACAGACAAAAGGAATGAGCGCAGCATGAGATTATCACAGCTTTGGATGGAATACGCGGCAGCGGCCTGCATTGGCTTTCTGATCGATTTTATTGTGGGAGATCCCCAGGGACTCTGGCACCCGGTCTGCGGGATCGGGAGCCTGATTTCCCGTATGGAAAAACGGCTACGCGGACGGGTGGCAGATACTCCGAAAGCTTTGCTTCTGGCCGGGGCAGCGCTGGCCGTGACCATTCCCGGTGTAACCGTGGTGATTACGGCACTGATCCTGCTCCTTGCCGGATTCATTCATCCGTATCTTCGCTTTGTGCTTATGTGTGTGTTGGATGGCTGGATTCTTGCGGCCCGTTCGTTAAAAACGGAGAGTATGAAGGTATACCGGAAACTGAAGGAACAGGATTTAGATGGCGCCCGCTATGCGGTTTCCATGATCGTCGGGCGGGATACGGAGAGTCTGACTGCGGATGGGGTCACGAAAGCAGCCGTGGAGACGGTGGCGGAAAATGCCTCCGATGGTGTCATTGCCCCGCTGTTATTTTTGTTCTTTTTCGGTCCGGTGGGCGGATTTTTTTACAAAGCAGTGAATACCATGGATTCCATGGTCGGCTATAAAAATGAAACATATCTTTATTTTGGCCGCGCGGCGGCAAAGCTTGACGATTTGGTCAATTACATCCCGGCAAGGCTTACCGGGCTGGCCTTTGCGGCTGCAGCCTGCCTGATTCCCGGAATGAATGGCAAAAATGCATTCCGGATTTGGCGGAGGGACCGCAGAAACCACAAGAGCCCCAATTCGGCCCAGAGCGAATCGGCCTGTGCCGGAGCGCTGGGCGTGCAGCTTGCGGGGGATGCCTGGTATTTTGGGGAACTGTATCATAAACCGACCATTGGAGATGCGCTTCGTCCGGTGGAGCCGGAGGATATCCCGCGGGCCAACCGCCTGATGTATACCGCCTCCGTTCTGACCCTGGCAGTCTGCACCGCAATGGTGCTTTTCATCTGCCGTGAATGGGGAGGTTGGATTTTATGAGCGGGCAGCAGATATCCAGCCTGGGGCCGGGTATGCCGGTCCGCCATGGCGGTGACATTTACCGGAATCCGGTCCGGCATGATTTTTCCATCAATTTAAATCCCCTTGGCATGCCGGAAGGAGTAAAGCGGAAACTGCTGGAAACCGTGGAGGACTGGGCGTGCTACCCGGACCCGGAATGTGAGGATTTGCGGGCAGCGCTTTCCGCGTTTCACAAGGTCCCGGCAGATCGGATTCTCTGCTCCAACGGAGCGGCAGATCTGATCTATCAGCTGGTGCGGACGCTGAAGCCCAGGCATGCTCTTTTGCTCTCGCCCGGGTTTGCGGAGTATGAGCAGGCACTTTCCTTATCTGGCTGTGAGATAAGCTATGTCCGGCTTTGCCCGGAAACTGGTTTTATCACGGATATCAGCCGGTTTTGCGAACAGATCACACCGGAAACAGATCTGGTGTTTTTCTGTAATCCCAACAATCCGACCGGACATGCGGTGCCGAAACATCAGATGTTACAGATTGCAGAGCGTTGCCAGAAGACCGGCACATGGCTGATCCTGGATGAATGCTTCTGTGATCTGCTGGAAAACCCGGAAGCGTTCAGTGTTGTTTCTGAGACAGAACGGTTTTCCCGGCTATTTATCCTGCGGGCCTTTACCAAGACCTACGCGATGGCGGGATTGCGGCTGGGATACGGGATCTGCGCGGACCGGGATCTCTTACGGACGCTTTCTTTCGGACGCCAGCCCTGGAGCATCTCCGTTCCGGCACAGGAGGCGGGATGCGCGGCACTGGGGGAAGCAGCTTATTTAAATGAGGCAAGGGGCATTTTAAAAACCGGACGGACATATTTAAGCAGGGAACTTCGCCGTCTGGGCTTTGTGGTGTATGACTCAGATATCAACTTCATTTTGTTTTATGATCAAGAAGAATCCAGGCCTCTTTTTTTATACGAGGCCTGTTTAAAACAGGGTGTCCTGCTGCGGGACTGCAGCAACTTCACAGGACTTTCCCATGGATATTATCGTGTCTGCGTCAGCAGGCAGGAGGAAAACCGGGTGCTGATCCATACACTGGAGCAGATCCTGGCAGAGACAAGAAAAAGGTAAAGACAAAGGAGAAGGCAGACCATGAGTTTATATCGGATTATCCTCGTAGATGATGAGGAAGAGGTACGCAAGGGCATCATCCGAAAAATCGACTGGAGCCATCTGGGATTTGAAGTAGTCGGTGATGCGGAAAATGGGGCAGAGGCTCTGGAGAAGATTGAACAGCTGGAGCCGGAAGTGGTTATGACAGACATCCGCATGCCTTTCATGGACGGATTGACTCTGACAGAACGGATCCGGCAGAAATATCCGTCCATGAAGGTACTGATCTTTTCCGGCTTTGATGATTTTGAGTATGCCCAGCAGGCCATCAAGCTGAATGTGACGGAGTATATTCTGAAACCGGTAAATGTAGAAGAACTTTCCGAGATCCTGACCCGGGTAAAAAAGAACTTGGACGAGGAAATCCGCCAGCGGCGAGACGCGGCCCTTCTGAGAGAAAGCTATCAGAAAAGCCTTCCGATCCTGAGAGAGGTATTCTTAAACGACCTGGTGAGAGGAACCTCCGATGCAGGCCAGATTGAAGAAAAACTGAAAGAATACAGCGTAGACATCCTGCATGCGAAAAAATGGCTGACGGCGCTGGTACATATCGAGGCAGAAAGCAGTGAACGGCCGGACGCACTTCAGAAAGAGCTGGTACCCATTTCCGTGCGCCAGATTACGGAGGACCATTTAAAGGACTACTGCCGTTTTACCATCTTTAACTCATCAGCGGGAATCACGCTGATTGCGGCCATTGACGAGGATAATTCTCAGACCGGACTTCTGGATCATCTTGGAGATATCTGCAAGGAGTGCCGGAGAGTCCTGGATGTTACGGTAACCATTGCGTTGGGACACAGCTGCCAGGAGCTTTCGGAAATCAGTCTGGCTTATCAGTCGGCCGTGGACGCGCTGGGCTATAAAACCATTGTCGGGACTGGACAGACAATCTACATCAATGATGTGGAGCCGGTTGGACGCGGCAAGCTAAAGTTTGACAACAGCGATGAAAATGATTTCATCACGGCCGTGAAATTCGGCCCCGAAGAAAAAATCCGTGAAACAGTGCGGAAACTGACCGGCCGCATGGGGGATGCCAAGGTACACGCGCGGCAGCAGCAGCTGTATATGCTGTCCCTGTTTAACTGCGTCACCAGGCTTATGCAGCAGTACGATCTGACCACAAGGGAAATCTTTGATACGGACAAACAGTATCTGGATATTCCGGCGGCCATCGGAAAACCGGAGGAATTTGAGGCATGGATTCTGGAGGTTTCGCTGCGGATCCATGAGAGCCTGAACCGGGAACGAGATAATACCACAAAGAAAGTGATCCTGGAGGCGAGACGCTATATCGAGAATCATTATCAGGATCCGTCTCTTTCCGTGGAGATGATCTGCCGGGAACTCCACATGAGCCCTGCTTATTTTTCCACCATGTTCCGGAAAGTGACCGGGCAGACCTATATCGCCTATCTGACGGAAGTGCGCCTTCAGAAAGCGGTGGAGCTTTTAAATGAAACCGATGATAAGACTTACGTGATTGCCCAGAAGGTTGGGTATCAGGAGCAGAATTATTTCAGCTATGTATTTAAAAAACGGTTTGGCATTTCTCCAACGAAATACCGGGGAGCGCAAAGCAGCTAAGGGGGCGCTATGGGAAAGAAAAAGATTACAGAGCTTTTGGGCCGGGCCAGCATCCGTTCCACCATTTATCTGTATTTTACGATCAGTGCCCTCACGGCGCTGGTGTTCATGGGAATTTCGTTTTACGGCCGTCTGGTCGGGCAGATGACAGCGGCGATCCAGGAAGAAAACCAGACCATGCTGACACAGGTGAACCATTCTGTGGACTCCTACCTGCGCACGATCATGAAGCTGTCGGATTCCCTGTATTATGACGTAATCAAAAACGCGGATCTGTCAAAGGGAAGCATTCACAATGAAATGAACCTGCTGTACGACAACAACCGGGACTGCGTATCCAACATTGCCCTGTTTTCCAAAGACGGGGAACTGATAGATACGGTTCCGGCCGCGCGGATCAAAACCAGTCTGGATGTCACGGCGGAGGACTGGTTCACGGATACACTGGAGCGGACCGAGAACCTGCACTTTACCACGCCGCATGTGCAGTATATTTTTGATAACGATGAAAACCAGTACACCTGGGTCATTACCCTGACCCGCGCGGTGGAGATTACAAAAGGCGTATCCACTGAGCAGGGAATTTTGCTGATTGATATTACTTATGGAAGCTTAAAGCAGCTTTTGGACAGCATCGTGATGGGAAATCACGGCTATCTTTATATGGTCAGTTCCGGAGGACAGCTGATTTACCATCCACAGATGCAGTTGATCGATGCCGGACAGAGAGAAGAAAATTTCCAGATGGCGGCAGGCTACCGGGATGGAAATTACCGGGAATCCTACCAGGGGAAGATCCGTGACGTGACGGTAAAATCCGTGGGCTATACGGGCTGGAAACTGGTGGGGGTGACTCCGGAAAGGGACAGCTATTTAAATACCCTGAAAACCAAATTGTTTATGGTGTTTCTGGTTGCGCTGTTTCTGTTTATGCTTCTCATTGCGAATGCGGCAATTTCTTCCCGCATTACCGTGCCGATCCGGGAACTGGAAAAATCAGTCAATGCGCTGGAATCCGGGAATCTGGATGTTGAGGTTTACCAGGGCGGTTCCTACGAGATCCGGCATCTGGGCCGTTCCATCGGGGACATGGCACGCCAGATCAAGGTTCTGATGCAGGATATCGTGGTGGAACATGAGTCCAAACGTAAAAGTGAGTTTGATACCCTGCAGTCCCAGATCAACCCGCATTTCCTGTATAATACGCTGGATATCATTGTGTGGATGATTGAAAATGAGCAGAAGTCTGAGGCGGTTAAGGTTGTGACGGCACTGGCCCGTTTTTTCCGCATCAGCCTGAGTAAGGGAAAGAGCATCATTCCGGTGCGGGATGAACTGGAGCATGTGCGCAATTACCTGATGATCCAGCAGATGCGTTTTAAGAATAAGTTCACCTACACCATCGACGCAGCGCCCGAGGTGCTTGGATTTGCCAGCCTGAAGCTGATGCTCCAGCCTTTGGTGGAAAACGCCATCTATCACGGAATGGAATTTAAGGACGGCGACGGAATCATTGCCATCACCGCGGAAGAAAAAGAAGATGGACTGTGGTTTACGGTTATGGATAATGGTCTTGGTATGACGCAGGAGCAGGTGGACAGCCTTTTGACGGAGCATGCCCATGTTTCCTCGAAACGGGGATCCGGCATTGGCGTGAAAAATGTAAATGAGCGGATCCGCCTGTATTTCGGAAATGAATACGGACTTTTTATTGAGTCAGAGCCGGATGAAGGCACAACCATCCGCATCCATCTTCCGGCAGTGGATTACCGGGAAATTCTGGAAAAGGAGAAAGCGCAATGAAACGACAGGAAGCATGGCTGATGGCCGGTTTTGGAGTAATTCTGATCCTTTTATATCTGCTTTCCTCTACAAACCTGATCATCAAAGAACGGAAAACGGAAATTTATCCGGTTTCCGTGATCCTGGATGACACCACGGATGAGTCATACCAGAATTTCAAGAAGGGCGTGGACCGGGCGGCCATTGAGCTGAACGCGGATGTCAGCCTTATTACGCTGTATGAGGGAGGAGACGCGAGGCAGCAGATTGAACGGATGGCAAGAGAGCAGCAGGACGGGGCAAAAGCATTGATCGTTATGCCGGTGACGGAAAACGAACTGGAGGAAGCGCTGGCAGAAAAACGGATTCAGATTCCGCTGGTGCTGGTCAACTCCGAACTGCCAAGAGACAAGGTCTCTTCCGTGGTTACTGCCGATTTCGATGCCATGGGAAGAAATCTTGCAAAACAGGTATTGGAAGAACATGGAAACAGCATTCCGGTCTATCTGTTTTATTCCCACAGAGGATCTGCTGCCAGACAGCATTTTCAGGACGGCGTGGAGACGGTTCTGCAGAGCGGGAAATGCGAAATAAAAAAGTTTGAACGCCATGGAGATGGAACATTCCGCAAGGCAATCGAAGAACTGGTTTATCCGGAGCCAGCCAGGGCCGTCATCATTGCCCTGGATCCGGAGAGCCTTCTGGAGACTGCGGCAATCCTGGCAGACAGCAGCGTATATCCGGAACATGTGGACGGTCTTTATGGCCGGGGAACGACAACGCCGGTACTCAATTACCTGGACCGGGGCGTGATAAATGGCCTGTGTGTGACAGATGATTTCAGCACCGGGTATTTGAGCGTAAAGCGGGCCGTGGAAATTCTGGCAAACCAGAAACTGGAGGAAGAGACCGTTCTGGACAGCTATTATATCCAAAAGGACGATTTGAGAAAGCCGGAATTTGAAAAGATGCTTTACCCCATTGAATAAAGGAGGTTCACCATGAGAAAAAATGGATTCCATGTCGGAAAAAATACGGTCAGGCGGGCGGCTTTCGCAATGGGGACGCTTCTTGCCTGCACCCAGCTTGGGGGCTGTCAGGGGAAAACACTTCCGGAGAAGAAAAACGCGATCCGCATCGGCGTGAGCCTGTACCGGGCCGATGATACCTTTATCGGAAATATCCGGTCTGAGATGGAAAAAAGGGCCAAAGCCTATGAGCAGGAGACCGGAATCAGGGTGACTCTGGATATTCAGGATGCCAAAGGCAACCAGTATACCCAGAACAAGCAGGTGGAGCGCTTTATTTCACTGGGCTGCGACGCCCTCTGTGTCAATCCGGTGGACCGCACGACCTCCTCCGGCATCATTGATCCGGCCATGGCGGCGGATATTCCGGTGGTTTTCTTTAACCGTCAGCCGGTAGAGGAGGACCTGGATCGCTGGGACAAGCTCTATTACGTAGGAGCGGATGCCAAGGAGTCCGCGGTGCTGGAGGCGGAAATCGTAGCGGATCAGTACGAAAAGGATCCGGTCTCCCTGGACAAAAACGGGGATGGCGTTATCAGCTATGTACTCCTGGAGGGAGAAAATAATCATCAGGATTCCCTGATCCGCACGGAGTGGTCTGTGCAGACCTTAAAGGACCGGGGCATTCCCATTGAGAAGATTACCGGAGGCATTGCCAACTGGGAGCGGTCCCAGGCGTCTGCCCTGATGGAGCAGTGGCTCTCGGCGTATCCGGATACGATTGAGCTGGTCATCAGCAACAACGACGATATGGCACTGGGGGCCATCGACGCGCTGGAGCGCGCCGGCGGCAGGAAGATCAGTGTTGTGGGAATTGACGGAACCACGCAGGGGCAGGATGCCGTGCGAAACGGAAAGATGCTGGGCACCGTATCATCGGATAAAACCGGCTATGCCAACGCCATTTTTACGATCGCAGCAGCCGCCGGATTGGGTGAACCAATTCCGCCGGAAATTGACCTGGAGGACGGAAAATATTACTGGACCCGGCAGAATAATGTCGTAAAAGAGAAAATAAATCCATGAAAAATTGTACAATCGAAAAAAATCAATAATCCAGAAAAGAAAATCCTATGGAAAAATGCACAATCCACCCTTATAATGAACATGTCAGATGGAGAAAGTAAACAAAAACTTACAAACTATGACAATTTTAATTAAAGGGAGGATTTACATCATGAGATTAACTAAGAAAGTAACCGCTATGGCAATGGCATCCTGCATGATCCTGTCCATGACAGCATGCGGTGGAAGCAAACCGGCAGAGACCACTGCAGCAGCAACCGAGGCAGCTACCGAAGCAGCAACTGAGGCAGCAGAGACCACCGCAGCAGAAGTCAAAGAAGCAGCTGGCGGCGACTACGCAGACAAGAAAGTCGGCATTTCCATTTATAAATTCGATGATAACTTCATGACCCTGTACCGCACCGAGTTAGAGAGATACCTGGTAGAGGATCTTGGATTCAAGAAAGAGAATATCACCGTTCAGGATGGTAAAGGCGATCAGGCAGAGCAGACCAACCAGATTCAGAACTTCATCGCTTCCGGCGTTGACGTTATGATCTTAAACCTGGTTCAGTCTTCTTCCGCACCGCAGGTAACTGATATGTGTAAAGACGCTGGCATCCCGGTTGTTTACATCAACCGTGAGCCGGATTCCGCAGAGGAAGAAAGATGGGCTTCTGACGGCATTAACGCAACCTACGTTGGTGCAGACGCAAGACAGTCCGGTACTTATCAGGGTGAGGAAATCCTTGAGACCGCAAACAAGGGCGATATCAACGGCGATGGCAAAGTAAGCTACGTCATGGTTCAGGGTGATCCGGAGAACGTAGATGCTCAGTACAGAACCGAGTTCTCTGTAAAGGCTCTGACCGATGCAGGTGTTGAGGTTGAAGAGCTTCTGCTTCAGAGAGGTGACTGGGATCAGGCGAAGGGTCAGCAGATCGTTCAGGATGCTTTAACCCAGTTCGGCGACAAGATCGAGGTTGTTTTCTGTAACAACGATGCAATGGCACTTGGTGCTCTGCAGGCAATCGAAGCAGCTGGCAGAAAAGTTAACGAAGATATCTACCTGGTAGGCGTTGATGCTCTGACCGAGGTAGTTCAGAACATCACCGACGGCAAGATGACCGGTACCGTATTCAACGACTACATCGGTCAGGCTAAGACCGCAGCAGATATGGCTGTTAAGTTCTTAGACGGCGAGTCTGTTGATCCGGTTAACATGGTTGACTACGTAAAGGTTACCCCGGACAACGCAGCAGATATTCTTGACATCATCAAATAGTCAGACTCTGGCCTGTAATTAACAGTGATTCATCTTTCGGGTGTGTCGTCTGACACACCCGATTTTTAAAGAAACCGGCATTTTATCTGGCAGCCGGTCCGGAGTCAGAAAGGAGAGAATGGGATGGCAGAGTACAGGTTGGAAATGAGGGGAGTCTGCAAAAGCTTCCCGGGCGTAAAGGCCCTTGACGGCATCAACTTAAGAGTCCGTCCCGGTACCGTCCATGCGTTAATGGGAGAGAACGGCGCCGGTAAATCCACCTTAATGAAATGTTTGTTTGGCATCTACAAGATGGATGAGGGCGAGATTTATCTGGACGGAGAGAAAATGACGATCCTGAATCCGGATGACGCCTTACATAAAGGACTGGCAATGGTTCATCAGGAACTGCAGCCGATCCCGGAGCGGACGATTGCGGAAAACATGTATCTTGGTCGTTATCCGCTCAAAAATTTTGGTCCGTTAAAGGTCATTGACCACAAGACCATGAATGAAGAAGCAGCCAAATGGCTGGAGAATGTAAAAATGCCTTATGATCCAAAGGCAAAACTGGGATCTCTTTCCATTGCGCAGATGCAGTCGGTAGAGATCGCAAAAGCAGTATCCATGAGCGCGAAAGTAGTGATCCTCGACGAGCCGACATCTTCCCTTACCGATAACGAGGTAGAGGCGCTGTTCCGCATCGTGCGGGATCTTAAATCCAGAGGCGTATCCATGATCTACATCTCCCACAAGATGGCTGAGATCCGTGAGATCGCCGATGATATCACCATCATGCGTGATGGTACTTATGTAGGAACCTGGGAAGTCAAAGACATCAGCGATGATGAAATCGTCCACCAGATGGTAGGACGTGAACTTACCAATGTATATCCTCCGATGGAGAACACCATTCAGGACGATGTGGTACTGGAGGTCAAAGATCTCTGCAGTATCCATGACCGTTCCTTCCAGCATATCAGCTTCCAGTTAAAGAAGGGCGAGATTCTGGGCTTTGGCGGCCTGGTAGGCGCCCAGAGAACAGAGCTGATGGAAGCCATCTTCGGCATGCGCCATGTGAAGAGCGGCGAGGTGTTGGTACACGGCAAGCCGATTCATGTAACAAGACCGCGTGATGCCATCAAAGACGGCATCGGAATGATCACCGAGGATCGCCGCGGAACCGGTATTCTTGGATGCCTTTCCATTGCGGACAACGTATCCATTTCCTCCCTGAACAACTACTTAAAGGTCGGACCGATGCTTGACACCAAGAAGATCGAAGAGCTTGTGAAGGACAATGTGGCGAAACTGAGCATCAAGACCCCGAGCAGCAAAACGCTGATCCAGTCTCTGTCCGGTGGTAACCAGCAGAAGGTTATCATTGCAAGATGGCTGGCCAACAACCCGGATGTGCTCATCATGGACGAGCCGACCAGAGGTATCGATGTCGGCGCAAAATACGAGATCTACCAGATCATGATCGAGCTGACCAGACAGGGCAAATCCATCATCATGATTTCCTCTGAGATGCCGGAGTTAATCGGTATGTCGCACCGGATTCTGGTTATGTGTGCAGGCAAGCTGACCGGTGAGGTCTCCGGTGAGGAAGCAACTCAGGAAAATATCATGGGTATGGCTACTCAGTTCAATTAAGGAGGATACGAGGATGAATAAAAAGAATATTGATATTAAGAAAACCCTGCTGGACAATGGTATCATCATTGTTCTGCTCCTGCTGGTTTTAATCACCGGCATTACAAAGGATAATTTCTTCTCCTGGAACAACTTATCCAACATTTCCGTTAACACTGCAGCCCGTGTTATCATCGCATTTGGTGTCAGCGGCTGTCTGATCACCAAAGGTACAGACCTTTCCGCAGGCCGTATGGTAGGTCTTGCATCCTGTATCGCAGGTACCTTACTTCAGACTGCAGACTACAGCGGCAAGTTCTTCCCGAACCTTGGTGATATGCCGGTATTCGGAGTTCTGGCTCTGTGTATCCTGATCTGCTGTATTTTCGGTCTCATCAACGGTATCGTTATCGCGTACTTAAATGTACCGGCCTTCATTGGCACTCTGGGCATGCAGCTGGCTGTATACGGCATCTGCCTGGTTTACACCAACGCAACTCCTCTGGGCGGCTACCGCAAAGCTTACACCGCAATCGCAACCGGCAAACTGTTCGGGCAGATCCCGTACATGTTCATCATCGCATTCGTGATCGGTCTGGTTATGTGGTTCGTATTCAACTACACCCGTCATGGTAAATACATGTACGCAATCGGCGGCAACGAGGCTGCTGCTGAGGTTTCCGGCGTAAACGTTAAGAAAACCAAAATCATCATCTACGTAACTGCTGCAGCTCTGTACGCAATCGCAGGCTTCCTGCTTGGCGCAAAGGCCGGTGGTGCCAGCGTTAACATGGGCCAGGGCTACGAGCTGGAGGCAATCGCAGCATGTACCATCGGCGGTGTATCCGTAAATGGTGGTATCGGCCGTATCTCCGGTGTAGTCATCGGTGTTCTGGTATTCGAGCTGTTAAAGTCTTCCATGCAGTTCCTTGGTATCCAGACCAACTACCAGTACATTGTACAGGGTATCGTTATCATCGTGGCAATTGCCCTCGATATCCGCAAGTACATTGCAAAGAAGTAATTTTAAAAATCTGTACATACAAAAACCGGCATTCCCTGGATGGGGTGCCGGTTTTTCGTATACGAAAATCACTTAGTTTTTCTTCTGGCTTAAGCGGCTGTTCTGGTATTCCCCGGAGAGTGTGACATCTTCCCCAAACCAGTCAGGCGGCGCGAAATGTTCTGCGTCTTCTATGGAGGAAAACTCCACCTCAGCTAACATCAGACCCTCATATTCCCCGGAGAATACGTCCAGCTCGATCACGAGGTCCGTGCCCTCTATTGGCTTTTTGTAGCGGGTTTTTGTGATGATAATGCCGTCCGCTTTCTCAAGCAGATGCGCATAGGCCTCCTTTGTGAGAGGAAGATTGTATTCCTCTCTGGCGAGAAGCCCTTTGGATTTGTAGGTCAGGAAATACTCATCATTCTCTTTCCGGATCCGGACAACCGGGGCGGTACAGAGATAGGCCTGTTCCATATGAACGGCTTCCCAGGTACGGTAATCTTCTGGCGGTGTTGTGACCAGATATTTTCGCTCAATTTCCATAATGTCTCCTTTTGCGTGCTGAAATCGTACTTTTTTGCGTACACGCATTTTATTTACTCCGAGTATACAGGAAAGTATTGGAAAGATAAAGGGGTTTGTGATATGATTAATACTAATTGAGAAAATGAGGAAAGGGTCAGGTGAATCACATTATGAAGAAAAAATTAGTTCTTCCGATTCTGCTGGCGGGTACTTTCACGTTGACTGCATGCAGCCACGCAGAAGCGCCGGACGACAGACCGGTACATATTACCATGTGGCATTATTACAATGGAGCTCAGAAGGATCAGTTCGATAAACTGGTTCAGGAGTTCAACGATACGGTAGGCGCAGATCAGAAGATTATTGCGGAAACCCTCAGCAAAGGCAGTCTCACGGAGCTGCAGGATGCGGTCTATGAAAGTATGGATGGAAAGACCGGAAGTGATCCGCTCCCGAATCTGTGTTCTTCCTACGCGGATACCGCTTATAATCTGTACAAACGGAATCTGATTGCGGATTTCCGCCCGTTTTTAACAGATGAAGAGTACGAAAGCTATGTGCCTGGTTATGTGGAAGAGGGGGATTTCGGAACCGATGCGTCCATGATGATCTTCCCGGTGGCCAAATCCACAGAAGTACTCACTCTCAATAGGACCGCCTGGGAACCTTTCGCAGCGGAAACCGGTGCGTCTCTGGAGAATCTCTCCAGCTGGGAGGGACTGGCGAAAACGGCCAGAATGTATTATGAGTGGACCGACGCCCAGACAGAAGAGCCAAACGATGGCAAGGCGTTTTTCGGGCGGGATTCCTTCGCAAACTATATGCTGATCGGAAGCCATCAGCTTGGACACGCGATTTATGAGAGCAATCAGGGTACCATAAAGGCCGATGCGGATGAAGAAACCATGCGCCGTCTCTGGGACAACTACTATGTTCCGTATATTCACGGCTATTATCTGGCAGAGGGCCAATTCCGCAGTGATGATTTAAAGACCGGACGTATAGTGGCTTATGCAGGCTCTACCAGCGGCGCGGCCTACACCCCGGATCAGGTTACCTATGATGACGGAAATACAGAAGAGATCACCTGCAGCATACTTCCGCTGCCGAACTTTGAGGGAACAGAAGAAATCGCGGTACAGCAGGGCGCCGGTGCGGTTATGTTTGATTCCGATGAAAAGACAGAAAAAGCCGCAGTAACCTTTTTAAAATGGCTGAGTGATGACAGCCAGAATATCCGTTTTTCCGCGGCATCCGGTTATCTGCCGGTAAAGAAGAGTGCCAACGATATGGAACAGATCGAAGCCTGCCTGAAAGAGCAGGGCGAAGAACTGGGTCCGAAGCTGTCCGCTATGCTGAATACCGCAATTCCACAGGTAAACCAGTATGGCCTGTATACCGCAAAACCCTTTGACCACGCAAATGACGCAAGAAAAGTAATCGACATGACTATGCCGGAAGTGGCTGCGCAGAACAGGGCGCAGGTTCAGGCACTTCTCGATCAGGGCGTGTCTCTGGAAGAGGCAGCTGCCCGGTATGATACTGATGAAATTTTTAAGCAGTGGTATGATGATACGGAAAGCCAGCTTGCAAACCTGGCAGAATAAGGTTGGTGCCCATGAAAAATGCAAGATCTATGAAGTCCAGTCTTGTGCTGCCATTCTGCCTGATCCTGATATTCCAAACCGTTTTTATGATGGTTTTTCTGTCCAATGGCATGGTGGCAAGGAGCCTTTATACGAATGAGATCAATTTCATAGAAAAGGATGTACAGAACAGTGAACTTCTCCTGGAACGGGAGATGGTCCAGCACTGGCTGAACGATATCCGGACTTCAACGACGGTCCAAAAAAAAATCCAGTCTGTGCTGGATGAACAGGCGAAAAAACCAGAAGACATCCAGTCTGACTGGGCGCTGAACGCTGCCATTCTGGATAGTATTATGCCAGATGTGCTGGATCTGCTGCATCGAAGCTATGGAAACAGCATTTATGTAATTCTGAACGGTCCCGCCTCAGGCCAGAGCCGGCAGGGACACAAAGCCGGTGTTGCTGTCATGGATACAGACAGCAGCAGTTTTGCGGCAGACAACTCGGATCTGCTGCTGCTGAAGGGTGCGGCCTCCATATCCAGTGACTATAAGATTCCGCTGGCCGGGGAATGGCAGATGGATTATGACATGAGTATGGACGCATCGGATGCGTACCGGTTCTACAATCCGTTTTCCATCGCGAAGGGAACCAGGGTGCTTGGCAGCACGGACCGGTATGGCTATTTCGGTGAGATTTCCTCGGCGCTTCAGGAGGACACAGCTGGAGTCTGCTATTCCATTCCACTCGTGGTGGGAGATGGAGCGGTTATCGGTATTCTGGGCGGAACCATGACCAAGGGGCAGATCTATGCGCTTTTAAAAAATGAACTGTTCCACAGCGACGCCGATACCATTCAGATGATTGCACGCAGGGAATCTGGTTCTTATTCTCTGACTCCGGTACTGACTTATGGTTCTGCCTATAACCGGTGCTTTGGAAAAAGAGAAAAGCTATCCTTTATGGATACTGAATGGCAGGATATCAAAAAGATTATTGATGAAAACGGCGACAGCTGGTATCTGACCTCCATGAAGCTTCCGATATACGGAAGTGATTCTCCTTATGTCAGTACGGAATGGCAGACGGTGGTGCTGCGCCGCCAGAGCGTTATGGAATCTTTTTACCAGAAGCTTTTAAACGGCCTGCTTTGGGGCTGCGCGTTTACCCTGCTTCCGGGTATTCTGTTCGCTCTGTTATATGGAGAATACTTTACCAGACCAATCCGCCGGCTGATCGGCCAGCTTCGTTCCGCGGAAAGCGGAAGCCGCATCCGCCTGCAGCGTACCTGGATCAGCGAGCTGGATGAACTGAGCCGTGCCATTGAAATCCTGAGTGCGGATGTGGTGGAGTCGGCTCTGCGCATTTCCCGTATTCTGGATGCTTCCGGCCTACCAATCGGTGTGTTTGAGTATCTTCCGGACCAGAAAAAAGTATTTTGCAGCCGCAGTCTGTTCGAACTTCTCGGAATACAGGAAACCGATGAAGATTACACGTATCTGGAACCGGAGGGTTTTGCGAAGATGATGCAGGTGCTTGGAAACGGCATCCGGGAGAGCGAGGATGTCAGCCTGTACCAGATCAGCCGCGAACATTCCATTCAGTACCTGCGTCTGAAAATTGTAAAAGCAGGGAATGGAAACCAGACCGGAGTCCTTCTGGATGCCACGGAAGAAGTAGAAAAACAGCAGCGGCTGGAGCGGGAGCGTGATTACGACCAGCTTACCGATCTTTATAACCGCGGCGCGTTCCGCCGGAGCACGGAAGCCCTGCTGGGCAGCGGAAAACTCTCCTGCGCGGCTCTGATCATGTGGGATCTGGACAATTTAAAATATGTCAACGATACCTATGGCCATGAGATGGGAGACCGCTATATCCGGCTGTTTGCGGATCAGCTGAAACGCCTTTCCTCCCTGGGTGCCGTGGTAGAACGCCACTCAGGCGATGAATTTATGGCTTTTTTGTGCGGAGACAGCGAAGAACAGATTCGGGAAGAGATCCGGCAGTTCTTCTGCAGTGTGCGCGGTGTTTCCCTGAAGGTGGATGAAGATTATGAACTGCCGCTGCGCGCGTCGGCCGGTGTTACCTGGTATCCGCGCCAGGCGAGAGACTTTGCATCCCTGACCCGGTATGCGGACTTTGCCATGTATATGGCAAAGCACAGTACCAAGGGTGTGCTGCAGGAATTTGATTTCTCCAGTTATCAGAAGAATTCCTATCTGCTTTCCGGACGGGAGGAACTGAACCAGCTTTTAGAGCGGGACGATGTTCCGTTTGCGGTTCAGCCAATCTTAAGCCGCAATGGCAGCATATTCGGCTACGAAGCCCTGATGCGTCCAAACAGCAAGAACCTGAAAAATATTCAGGAAGTGCTGACTCTGGCCAAACGTCAGGCAAAGCTTCCGCAGTTTGAGCGCCTGACCTGGGTCTGCGCCATGAAATGGTTCCGGGATCATGAGGCCGAACTTCCGGCTGGCAGCCGGCTGTTCGTCAACTCCATCGCCAATACCTCTCTGGCTCCGGAATGCCTGGAGGAACTGATCCGGCTGTATCCGGATCTCTTAAAACGGGTCGTGCTTGAGGTGACGGAAGGCGAAGAAATCAACAGCAGTGATATGGGCTTTAAGACCCGGGCAGTGGAGCGCACCGGAGGCATGGTTGCCCTGGATGATTTCGGTTCCGGCTACAGCAGTGAAGAAAGTCTGCTGAACTTAAATATCAACATCGTCAAGCTGGATATGGAACTGGTACAGGGAATTGATGAAAACCCGGATAAGCAGGAACTGGCGGCCAATCTGATTCATTACTGCAAGGAGCGCGGCATTCTGGTTCTTGCGGAGGGCGTGGAGCGGATTGAAGAGCTTCATACCATGCTGATGCTGGGGGCAGATCTGTTCCAGGGCTACTATCTGGGACGTCCGGAACTGGAAATCCGGCCGGTCAATCCCTATGTGGTAGAGAAATTACGTGTATTATCGCAAAAATAGGACTGGTAATTATAAAAAGTCTATGCTATAATGGTGAATTGAAGTGTGGCGCCCTGCCGGGACGGCCATACATAGATGTAAGGAGGAACCCATATTATGAGTTTACAGGTAGAAAAATTAGAGAAAAACATGGCGAAATTAACCGTAGAAGTACCGGCAGAGCAGTTTGAGGCAGCTCTTAAAACTTCCTATAACAAGAATAAAAACAAGTTCAACATTCCTGGCTTCCGTAAAGGAAAAGCACCGCAGGCAATGATCGAGAAGATGTACGGTGTTGGCGTTTTCTATGAGGACGCTGTAGATGAGGCAATCAACGCTTCTTACCCGGACGCTGCAAAAGAGAGCGGTCTTGAGATCGTTTCCAGACCGGAAATCTCCATCGAGCAGGTAGAGAAAGGCAAATCTTTCATCTACGTTGCAACCGTAGCTACCAAGCCGGAGGTAACCCTGGGCGAGTACAAGGGCATTGAAGTAGAGAAAGCAAAACCGGAAGTAACCGACGCTGACGTAGAGGCAGAGTTAAAGAAGGTTCAGGAGCAGAACTCCAGACTGGTATCCGTAGAGGACCGCGCAGTAGCAGACGGCGACCAGACCGTAATCGACTTCGAGGGCTTTGTAGATGGCAAGGCATTTGAGGGCGGCAAGGCTGAGGACTACACTCTGGTGATCGGTTCCCATTCCTTCATCGATACCTTCGAGGATCAGCTGATCGGCAAGAACATCGGTGAGGATGTAGAAGTAAACGTAACCTTCCCGGCTGAGTACCATGCAGCAGAGCTGGCTGGCAAACCGGCAACCTTCAAGGTTAAGATCAAAGAGATCAAGATGAAAGAGCTTCCGGAGCTGAACGATGAGTTCGCAAGCGAAGTTTCCGAGTTCGAGACTCTTGACGCATACAAAGAGGATGTAAAGAACAAACTGGCTGAGACCAAGCAGGCACAGGCTACCGCTGAGAACGAGAACAACGTTGTACAGAAGGTTGTTGACAACGCTCAGATGGATATCCCGGCACCGATGGTCGACGAGCAGGTTCGCAACATGATCGAGGACTACGCACGCAGACTGCAGAGTCAGGGCATCAGCTTTGACCAGTACCTGCAGTTCACCGGCAGCACCATCGAGCAGTTACAGGAGCAGATGCGTCCGCAGGCTGAGTTAAGACTGCGCACCCGTCTGGTACTTGAGGCTGTTGTAGCAGCAGAGAAGATCGAGCCGTCTGACGAGTTAGTTGAGGCTGAGATCAAGAAGATGTCCGAGAACTACAAGATGGACGCTGAGCAGATCAAGACCATCATGGGCGAGGCTGGAATGGCTCAGATGAAGGCTGACATGGCTGTACAGGAGGCTGTAGATTTCCTGGTAGCTGAGGCTAAATTAGTATAATATTTTCCAGAAAAGGAATACTAACACTATGACTAGGTGCAGATTTCGGGCCAGACCTGGAGTCTGCACCTATCATTGCAAAAGACAGTAATGAAAGACAGGAGGATCTGACGATGGCATTGGTACCTTATGTAATTGAACAGACCAGCAGAGGAGAACGCTCCTACGATATTTATTCCCGTTTATTAAAAGAGAGAATTATTTTTCTTGGGGAAGAAGTGACCGACGTTTCCGCAAGCCTGATCGTAGCACAGCTTCTGTTCCTGGAGTCCGAGGATCCGGGCAAAGATATTAACTTATACATCAACAGTCCGGGTGGATCCGTGACCGCTGGCATGGCCATTTACGATACCATGAACTACATTAAATGTGATGTATCCACCGTGTGCATCGGCATGGCAGCCAGCATGGGCGCGTTTCTTCTGGCAGGCGGCGCAAAAGGCAAACGCTTTGCGCTTCCGAACGCAGAGGTTATGATCCATCAGCCATCCGGCGGTGCCCAGGGTCAGGCAACGGAAATTCAGATCGTCGCAGAGAAGATTCTGCAGACGAAAAAGAAATTAAACGAGATTCTTGCGGCCAATACCGGTCAGCCGTACGAGGTCATCTGCCGCGATACAGAGCGCGACAATTACATGACTGCAGAGGAAGCTTTAAAATATGGTCTCATTGATCAGGTGATCGCAAAACACTAAAGAGGCTGCTCTGCGCAGGAACGTGCCTGGCACGTTCTTATTTACAACCAGGAAAGGACAAGGTGTTATTATATGCCGACAAGAACAGATGACAGGGTCAGATGCTCTTTCTGCGGAAAGACCCAGGATCAGGTAAGAAAACTGATTGCCGGTTCCAACAATGTATTTATCTGTGACGAATGTATTGAACTTTGCGGAGAAATCCTCGCGGAGGAACTCGAAGAGGATGAAGAGAAAGAGCCGGTATCTCCATTAGCCGGTATCAACCTGTTAAAACCAAAGGAAATCAAGGCATTTCTGGACGAGTATGTCATTGGCCAGGACGCAGCCAAGAAGGTGTTATCGGTAGCGGTCTACAACCATTACAAACGAATCACCTCCGGCGCAGGCAGTGATGTAGACGTACAGAAGAGCAACATTCTCATGCTTGGACCAACCGGTTCCGGCAAGACTTATCTGGCCCAGACGCTGGCTAAGATTTTAAATGTACCGTTTGCCATTGCAGACGCAACCGCGCTGACTGAGGCCGGCTACGTTGGTGAGGATGTTGAAAATATTCTTCTGAAGCTGATTCAGGCGGCTGATTACGATATCAGCAAGGCAGAGTACGGAATCATCTATGTAGATGAAATCGATAAGATTACCAAAAAGTCTGAGAATGTTTCTATTACCCGTGATGTATCCGGTGAAGGCGTTCAGCAGGCACTCTTAAAGATCCTGGAAGGTACCGTGGCAAGCGTACCGCCGCAGGGTGGAAGAAAACATCCGCATCAGGAACTTCTCCAGATCGATACGACCAACATTCTGTTTATCTGCGGAGGAGCCTTTGACGGCCTGGAGCGTATCATTGAGAGCCGCTTAAGTGCCGGATCCATCGGTTTTAACGCAGAAGTGGTAGACAAAAATAAAACAGACATTGATGAACTGCTGCGCCAGGTTGAGCCACACGATCTTGTGAAATTCGGCCTGATTCCAGAGTTTATCGGCCGTGTGCCGGTAACCGTCTCTCTGGATCTTCTCGATGTGAATTCCTTAAGCCGGATCCTGACCGAGCCAAAGAATGCCCTGACAAAGCAGTATCAGAAACTGTTTGAGCTGGATGGCGTAAAGCTGGAGTTTACACCGGAGTCGATTGCGGAAGTTGCAAAGCTTGCGGTTGAGAGAAAAACCGGAGCCAGAGGACTGCGCTCCATTCTGGAGTCCGTAATGATGGATCTTATGTACGAGATTCCGTCTGACAACAATATTGGCATCTGCACCATTACCAAGGATGTCGTAGACAAAACAGGAGAGCCGGAGCTGGTATACCGGGATACGGCTGTGCCGCGCAAAACACTCTCCCAGAGACTGAAAAAAGAAACTTCCGACGAGATTGCGTAAACGCCGGAGCAGGAAGATGGGAGCTTATGGCTCCCATTTTCCATTTCAGTCCATTTATATTTTAGGAGGAACCTGATGGAAGATACAAAGATTATAACGATGCCGGTCATTGCGCTCCGCGGACTTACCATGCTTCCGGAGATGACTGTCAGCTTCGATATCAGCCGCAAGAAATCCATTGCGGCGGTAGAAAAAGCCATGGTCAGCGATCAGAGAGTCTGCCTGGTGGCCCAAAAGGACCCGGAGATTCAGGATCCGTCTCTGGAACAGCTCTATCATATCGGTACCGTTTCCTACATAAAGCAGCTGGTGAAGATGCCGGGAGGCATTGTCCGCGTGATGGCAGAAGGCCAGGAGCGCGCGGAGCTTCTGGATCTGGACAGCACAGAACCGGCTCTGATCGGCGAGGTGCTCCTCACCAGTGAACAGGAGGCAGATGTGGATGGCGCTGCAGCCGAGGCCATGTCCCGTATCCTGAAAGAAAAGCTGGAATCCTACGGACGCCAGCATCCGAAATTCAGTAAAGAAATTCTGCCGGGTCTGATGATCTGTGAAGATCTGGAAACCCTGATGCTTCAGATGGCCAGCGAACTTCCGTGGGATTACCGGATCCGCCAGAGCTATCTGGAGGAGACAACCCTGGCAGGACAGTATGAGGTACTTCTCACCAACCTGATCCATGAGATCGAGGTATCCCAGATTCACCGGGAACTGCAGGAAAAGGTAAAAGAAAACATCGACAAGAATCAGAAAGATTACATTTTACGGGAACAGCTGAAAGTAATCCGTGAGGAGCTTGGCGAAGATCTGTTATCCGACGCGGATGAATACGAAAAGCAGCTTGCTTCCTTAAAAGCAGACAAGGAAGTAAAGGAAAAGCTTCAGAAGGAAATCGACCGCCTGAAAGGCATGCCGGGCGGCGGGCAGGAGAGCAACGTGATCCGCACCTATATCGAAACACTTCTGGAGCTTCCATGGAATAAAACATCCAAGGATAACAATGATATCAAACACGCAAAACAGATTCTGGAAGAGGATCACTACGGCCTGGAGCAGGTGAAAGAGCGCGTTCTCGAATATCTGGCCGTGCGTGTATTGGCAAAGAAGGGCAACAGCCCGATCATCTGCCTGGTGGGCCCGCCGGGAACCGGTAAGACATCCATTGCCCGTTCGGTAGCCCGCGCCCTGAATAAAAAGTATGTGCGCATCAGTCTGGGCGGTGTACACGATGAGGCGGAGATCCGTGGTCACAGAAAGACCTATGTGGGAGCCATGCCGGGCCGTCTGGTAGACGGACTGCGTCAGGCGGGCGTTTCCAATCCGCTGATGCTGTTAGACGAGATTGACAAAGTGAGCAGTGACTATAAGGGAGATACTTCCTCCGCGCTTCTGGAGGTACTGGATGGAGAGCAGAACGTGAAGTTCCGTGACCATTATGTAGAGCTTCCGATTGATCTCTCCAACGTCCTGTTCATTGCGACAGCCAACACCACACAGACCATTCCGGGACCGCTTCTTGACCGTATGGAAGTCATTGAAGTCAACAGCTATACGGAGAACGAGAAGTTCCATATTGCGAGTAACTATTTGGTGGAAAAACAGAAAGACCGCAATGGCCTGAAGAAGGACCAGCTTGTGATTTCTGACTCTGCCCTGAAAAAAATCATTCACAATTACACCCGTGAGGCCGGTGTCCGTAACCTGGAGCGCCGCATCGGTGAAATCTGCCGCAAATCCGCAAGAGAGTATCTGGAACATAAAAAGGCGCATATCCGGGTAACGGAATCCAATCTGGAAAAGTATCTTGGCAAGGAGAAGATTACGTTTGAGGATGCCAATGAGGAGGACCAGGTTGGTATTGTGCGCGGCCTTGCATGGACCAGCGTAGGCGGTGATACCCTGCAGATTGAGGTGAATGTGATGCCGGGCAAAGGCGAGTTAAAGCTTACCGGCCAGATGGGCGATGTCATGAAGGAATCCGCCATGACGGCACTGACCTACGTCCGTTCCATCTGCCCGCAGTACGATGTGCCGGATGATTATTTCGCAAAGCATGACATCCACATTCATATTCCGGAGGGTGCTGTGCCGAAGGACGGACCGTCTGCCGGAATTACCATGGCTACGGCCATGTTCTCTGCCGTGGTGAACCGTAAGGTTCTGGCCAAGGTTGCCATGACCGGAGAGATTACCCTGCGGGGCCGTGTGCTTCCGATTGGCGGTCTGAAAGAGAAAATCCTGGCTGCGAAGATGGCCCACATGGAGACGGTTCTGGTGCCGGAGAAGAACCGCGCGGATATTGCGGAACTTTCCAGAGAAATTACAAAAGGACTGACCATTCTCTACATGAAGAGTATGGAGGATGTGCTGGCTGCAGCACTTGCATAAAAGGAAAAGTGAGGAAGAACGATGATTATTAGAAAAGCGGAACTGGAGACGGTCTGCGGCATTACCAGCACACTGCCGGAAAATCTGCTGCCGGAATTTGCCTTTGCCGGAAAATCCAACGTAGGAAAATCTTCCCTGATCAACGGCCTGTTAAACCGCCGTGCGCTGGCGAGGACTTCCTCACAGCCTGGCAAGACCCAGACCATCAACTTTTACAATGTGAATGATGACCTGTATTTTGTTGACCTTCCGGGCTACGGCTATGCAAAGGTATCGGTGGAAGTCAAGGCGAAATGGGGCAAGATGATCGAGCGGTATTTAAAGAAATCACAGATGCTCAAATGTATCTTTCTGCTCATTGACATCCGCCACGATCCATCGGCTAACGATAAGCTGATGTACGACTGGATCGTGTCCAACGGTTATAAACCGGTCATCATTGCCACCAAACTGGACAAATTAAAGCGAAGCCAGATTCAGAAGCATGTGAAAATGGTGCGGGAGGGTCTTGGCCTGGAAAAAGAAGATGTCCTGATTCCGTTTTCCGCGGAAACCAAACAGGGAAGAGATGAAATTTGGGCACTCATTGAATCTTTGCAGAATCCAGAAAGCTGATTTTACAAAAATTTCACTTGAGAGTTTCTGAAATCTGTGATACGTTGTAACTATTCTACACAGAAAGAATAAGGAGGATCTGTTATATGTCTCAGGAATACATTACATTTACTATTGGCAGCAAGAAGAACATTGCACTGATCGCTCATGACAACGAAAAACCAAAGCTGATTGCGTGGTGCAAAGAGCATAAAGCGGAATTGGAGAAGCATAATCTTTACGGTACCGGCACGACAGCCCGCATGATCACGGACCAGACCGGACTCACCGTAAAAGGCTACAACAGCGGCCCTCTTGGTGGTGACCAGCAGATCGGAGCCAAGATCGTGGAAGGCGTAATTGACTTTGTCGTATTCTTTTCCGATCCGCTGACAGCACAGCCTCACGATCCGGATGTAAAAGCCCTGATGCGTATTGCACAGGTTTACGACATTCCCATGGCGGTCAACAAGGCCACTGCGGATTTCATGATTACATCCTGTTTCATGAACCGGGACTATCAGCATGAGGTCATCAATTTCAAACGGAATATTGAAGAACGGGCAGAGACACTGTAAGCGGCCTGTTTCAACACTGAGACCGGTGGAAGCGCCGGTCTCATTTTCATAATTTTTATATCAGGGAGGATTTCTATTATGAAGGTTGCAGATATGCACTGTGACACCATATCAGAGCTTTTTCATGCCAGGGAACGGGGCGAGCAGGTTTCCATTCTGGAAAATCATCTGCACATGGACTTAAAACGAATGCAGAAAGGAGATTATCTCCTTCAGAATTTTGCCATGTTCGTACATCTGGGGAAAACAGAAGATCCATTTCACTATGCCATGCAACTGGTCGATTTGTTCTATAATGAACTGGAACCGTATTCTGACCGCATTGGAATCGTAAAGAGCTGGAAGGATATCGAAGAAAACCGGAAAGCCGGAAAAATGTCTGCCATGCTGACTCTGGAAGAGGGCGGAATCTGTAAAGGAGATCTGGCCTGTCTGCGTGATTTTTACCGTCTGGGTGCCCGCATGATGACGATTACCTGGAATTTCCCCAATGAGCTTGGTTTCCCGAATGGAAAGGATGAGAGTGTTTCACCGGCCAGAGCCGTGCCGGATACGGAACATGGCCTGACAGAGACCGGAATTGCCTTTGTGCAGGAGATGGAGCGGATTGGCATGATCATCGACATTTCCCATTTGAATGATGCCGGGATCTGGGATGTATTTCATTATACGAAAAAGCCCTTTGTGGCCAGTCATTCCAACGCCCGCGCGCTTGCCCATCATCCGCGCAACCTGACAGATGAGATGATCCGTGCCCTGGCAGAGCGGGGAGGGGTAGCCGGAATCAATTACTACGCCCCATTCCTGAAGGATGCAGACAAAAAAATGCCGCTGCAGGGACTTTGCAGCGACATGGTGGCACATATGAAGCATATGAAACAGATCGGGGGCATTGGCTGTATCGGACTTGGCTCTGACTTTGACGGGATTGACACCGCGACAGAGATGAAGGACTGCTCCGGCATGCAGTTTCTGGCCGATGAAATGAGCCGGGAAGGTTTTACCACCGGCGAAATTGAAGCCGTGTTCCATGACAATGTACTCCGGGTTTACCGGGAGCTTCTGTGATGTACATACAAACGGGTTCTGAGGCCTCAGCTTATTGCGGATTTCGCTGTTCCAGTCGGTAGAGCAGAATTGTGACAGCCAGAAGATCGGCACAGCCGCCCGGACTGACATTCATGTAAATAAATTTCTGATTCAGCTTTTTCAGAGCCTCCATTCCCTGGCTGGTGGAGGCTCCGCCTATTTTTAAGAGCTGCGCGGCCTCGGACTTGACATAACCCTGTATTACCGTATTGGTGCGGCTTAACACGTTGGTGTCGTCCACATTCGCCATAAGAGTCAGCAGGGTATTTAAGTACGCTTCATTTTCGGTCTGTCCGCTGGAAAAGGCAGAGCGGAGCTTTGGCAGTGACACAGTACGAACAGAGGGAAAACCTTTTTGGGCCTCTCCGCGGATTCCCTTGGTACTGTAGCGCAGGTAAAGAAGCTCTCCATTGGTCCGTGGATTTTTCCGGTCAATCTTCTGAAAATCTTTACGCATGGCATCGTAACAGAGATATCCGGCCAGCATCAGAATCTTTTCTGCGTCAAATTTTTCGTGGCGCCTGTAAAAGAGTCCTGCCGCCGCCGCAATGGTTCCCATCGAAAAAATCATACCTTTGTGCGTATTTACTCCATCTGTAGCAGCAAACATGGCTTTTTCCGCCTCAATTCCGATTGGGCGGATGCTCTCAAAGAGGGCATTGAAATCCTTGGATTCCCAGGCCTGACCGGCCTCAAACATCCGGGTCAGATAGGGAACGATTGCCGTTGTGCTGGCCGCAAAGGTATCGTAATTCATGTCCGTATGCGCGCCGCTGTCATGGCGGTCCACCAGTCCCGGTTTTGGAGTAGCGCCTACCTCTGCCATGAGCGCATAGGCACATTCCTCAGAAAAAATAGAAGAAATCATAAATACCAGTCCTCCGCAATCCCCAATTTATTTTATGATCCGCTCAGGATTTTTCCAATCTCTGCGGTCAGCTCCGCAACGCTGTGTCTGCGGCTGCGGCTGCATACATGGGCCGGCTGTCCGCAGAGCAGGCAGGTTCTTGGCGCGCTCCCCATATCCTCTCTGGAGACCTTGCTTTTGTCCGGGCGGAGCACATCGATGTCGAACAGGCGTCCAATCCGGTCCTGATCCTCCAGGGAGACCATCAGCTCTTTTATGAAATCCGGATTCGCGTCAACACTGTAAAAAGCTTCATATCCTGTTTTTTCCTTTATGGTTTCCATATGCTGAATAAGAACCAGACGGTCTTTTAACAGTGTCTCGATTCTCTGACAGCCGGTTGCAAATGCTTCCGGAACACCCGGCAGGACTTTGACTGGTCCCGGGATGTTTAAGGTAAAGCTGATGAGGCTTTTTTTATACTGATGCAGCAGCTGGGTTTGCAGATAGCAGCGCCGCTCTCTGGCAGCAAGCATTTCCTGCAGATTTACTTCTTCCATAAAATCCCCCTGTGAATAAATATTTTTATATATACCAATAAAGCTCCATATTCCATCCGTATGGCAAAATTTTTCACGATCATTTGGCAGAAATCGGATTTAAGAGCCATCGGTTTTGAAACAGAAGCTATATTGGATCTCAGAACACTACTTAGTTGTTACGGTTATTATTATAGGTTAAATATATGTAAAGCGCAAATACTTAATAAGTTATGGCCTATATAAATGTATCCTTATCACTTTAATGCGTTGAATTTACAGGAAATTAAAGCTTTAAATTGACGGAGTAAAAAAAGTGTAGTATGATGGAAAAAGTTCAAGCTTTTGCTATGAAATCAGAATATAAGAAAAGGGAGAGTTGTATTATGAAAAAGACAAAAAAGGCACTTGCACTGATCCTGGCCGGAATGATGGCCGCATCCATGACCGCCTGTGGCTCTGGTAAGACTGCCGAGACCACACAGGCAGCAGCAGACACCACTGCAGCTGAAAGCGCAGACGAAACAAAGGCAGAAGCTTCTGCAGATGGCGCTTCTTATAAAGTTGGTATCTGCCAGCTGGTACAGCATGTAGCGCTGGATGCAGCTACCGAGGGCTTTAAAGATGCCCTGACCGAAGCACTTGGAGACCAGGTTACCTTTGATGAGCAGAACGCGCAGGGTGATTCCAATACCTGTTCCACCATTATCAACAATTTTGTCGCAGAAGATGTAGATCTGATCCTGGCCAACGCAACACCGGCCCTTCAGGCTGCACAGGCCGGCACGGATACCATTCCGGTTCTCGGAACTGCAGTTACCGAGTACGGCGTAGCTCTCGGTATTGATGATTTTAACGGAACCGTTGGCGGAAACATTTCCGGTACCGCAGATCTGGCACCGTTAAATGAGCAGGCTGCCATGTTAAAGGAGCTGTTCCCGGACGCAAAGAATGTTGGCCTGTTATACTGTTCCGCAGAAGCAAACTCCCAGTATCAGGTAGATACCGTAAAGGCAGAGCTGGAGAAACTGGGCTACACCTGTGAATACTACGCATTCTCTGATTCCAACGACCTGGCAACCATTGCCACCAACGCAGCGAACAGCTCTGATGTCATCTACATCCCGACCGACAATACTGCTGCAGCAAACACCGAGATCATCAACAACATCTGCCAGCCGGCCGGCGTACCGATCATCGCAGGCGAGGAAGGTATCTGCAGCGGATGCGGTGCAGCAACCCTTTCCATCAGCTACTATGACCTTGGCGTAGCAACCGGTAAGATGGCTGTAAAGATCCTGACCGGTGAATCCAATATTTCTGAAATGCCGATTGAATACGCTCCGCAGTTCACCAAGAAATACAACAAGACCATCTGCGAGGCACTTGGCATTACCGTTCCGGATGATTACATTGCGATTGAGGAGTAACTGAAATATGATGAGTTTGGTAAATGCCCTGCCTGGCGCAGTGGCACAGGGACTGATCTGGGGTATCATGGCCATTGGCGTGTATTTAACATTCCGGATCCTGGACATTGCGGACCTGACCGTAGACGGTTCTCTTGGAACCGGCGGCGCAGTCTGCATTATGCTGATGCTGTCCGGACAGAATGTGTGGGTATCCATGGCGGGCGCGACGGCGGCTGGTATGGTAGCCGGACTTGCAACCGGAATCCTTCATACCTTTATGGGAATTCCCGCAATTCTGGCCGGAATCCTGACCCAGCTCGGCCTGTATTCCATCAACTTAAAGACTATGGGAAAAGCGAATCAGGCAATCAACGTCGACAAATATGACCTGCTGGTTTCCCTGCGTTTTATCCGGAAGGTTCCATTCTATAAAAATACAATCCTGATTGTAGCCATTGCGATCATTATTCTGATTGCTATTTTATACTGGTTCTTCGGAACTGAGCTTGGCTGTTCCTTACGCGCAACCGGCTGCAACGATAAAATGGCGCGCGCGCAGGGAATCAACACGGATTTGAGCCGCGTTCTCGGACTCATGATATCAAATGGCCTGGTAGCGCTTTCCGGTGCCATGCTCTGTCAGTATCAGGGTTTTGCGGATATCAATATGGGCCGCGGTGCCATCGTCATCGGACTTGCCGCAGTGATCATCGGTGAAGCAATTTTCGGAAAAATCTTCCGCAACTTTGGCCTGAAGCTGCTTGGCGTTGCCCTGGGATCTATTATTTACTATCTGGTACTGCAGGTTGTCATCTGGATGGGAATTGATACCGATCTGTTAAAGCTGTTATCCGCAGCGGTTGTTGCTGTCTTCCTGGCAATTCCTACCTGGAAGAGCCGTTATTTTTCAAATATGGGAAAGAGAGGGTAGGAGAACATGCTGGAGATCAAGAATATCACAAAAACCTTTAACCGGGGAACTGTGAATGAAAAGAAAGCCCTTCGTGGTGTCAATCTTACCTTACACGATGGAGATTTCGTTACGGTAATCGGCGGAAACGGAGCGGGAAAATCCACGCTGTTAAACGCGATTGCGGGAGTCTGGCCCATCGATACCGGCGCCATTGTAATTGATGGAAAAGATGTCACCCGTCTTCCGGAATATAAACGTGCCGCATTTTTGGGCCGTGTATTCCAGGACCCGATGAACGGAACCGCAGCAACCATGGGGATTGAGGAAAACCTCGCACTGGCTCTGCGCCGCGGAAGAGTGCGCAGTTTAAAACCGGGAATCAAAAATGAAGAGCGTAAGCTCTATGTAGATATGTTAAAACGTCTTGGACTTGGCCTGGAAGACCGTCTTACATCAAAGGTCGGACTGCTTTCCGGTGGACAGCGCCAGGCCCTGACTCTGCTGATGTCCACCCTGCAGAGACCGAAGCTTCTTCTGTTAGATGAGCATACAGCTGCGCTGGACCCGAAAACAGCCAAGAAAGTATTGGATCTGACTGCAGAGATGGTAGAAGAGCAGAAGCTTACCACCCTGATGATCACCCACAATATGCGTGATGCCATTCAGATGGGCAACCGTCTGATCATGATGCATGAGGGAAATGTCATTTACGATGTGGCAGGAGAGGAAAAGAAACATCTCACAGTAGAAGATCTTCTCCACAAATTTGAGGAGGCAAGCGGGGAAGAATTTGCGAATGACCGCATGATGCTTGCAAAATAGTTTTGAAATAATCAGAAAACATGTTACGGACCGGCAGAGTGTAAAAAAGTTTGGCACTCTGCCGGTTTTGTGCTATACTAAATGTACCAAATACAGATCATCATGATTTCCAAAAGGAGGATTTCTTATGGATAAAAGCAAACTGGTTATTACCATTGAGCGTCAGTACGGAAGCGGCGGCCGTATCGTCGGAAAGAAGCTGGCCGAGGAACTGAATATCCCATTCTACGATGATGAGATCCTGAGCATGACCGCGGAAAAAAGCGCCGTAGGAGAAAAATATTTCCGCCTCGCTGATGAAAAAGCAGGAAATAACCTGCTGCGCAAGATTGTTGGAAACCTGCGTTTCCCTGCAGGCATTTTTGAGGAACCAAAGACGGAGGGCGATGTAACTTCTCCAGACAACCTGTTCCGCTTCCAGTCCGAGGTCATCCGCGAGCTGGCTGCCGCAGAGTCCTGCGTGATTGTTGGACGCTGTGCAGATTATATCCTGGAAACCGCAGGGAAGGAAGACCTGGTTAAGATTTTTGTCTACGCAGACATTCCAACCTGTGTGCGCAGAACCCAGGAGACTGACGGCATTACCGACACCAAAGAAGCGCTCAACAAATTAAACAAGATCACAAAACAGCGTAAATCCTACCACAAGTATTTCACCGGAAAAGAGTGGGAGGATGTCACCAACTACGACCTGCCAATCAACGCCAGCAAACTGGAGCTTGACCAGGTAGTAGCACTGATCAAGGATTATATCCGCATGATCGGATACGATATTTAAAAATTTCCGTAATTTCAAAAAGACCGTCACTTTATGTGGCGGTCTTTTTGGAATCTGCGATATGGAATGAAAGATTACTTTTTGGTGATTTTTACAGCCTGGATCTCTTTGTCGTTGATGGAACCATCATACTGGATCTGAAGGGTATCACCCTCTGCATACTGGCTGAAATCAGTATCGTCAGAAACAAATGTGAAGAAATCACCGGTCTGTGCTTCCAGAACGATATGATCACCATCTTCACCGATCTGTGCAACCTTACCTACGAATGCGTTGATCTTAGCATCGTCGGAATCTTTTGCGTCAGCCATAACGATCTTGATTGCCAGCGGCTCGTCGTCCAGATCGCCAAGGTAGGTAACTTCTGCGTCTGCGTCAGCCTTGATGCCATCTTTTCCTACTACATAAGCGTTGCCGGTCAGAATCTTGTATTCCTCACCATCAACCTCAAGTGTCATGGTATCGGAAGCAACTTCTTTGATCTTGCCTTCGGCAACCGGATCCATGTTCTGCTCTAATACGGAAGAGGTAACATCTACTGCGATAGCCGGGATCGGATCCTCGGTGCTGTCAGCCTGGAAGGTAATGTCAACCCAGTCACCCTCGGAGAGCGGGAATTCGTTGGTTACGTCAGCGCCGGAAATGTCGTATTTTCTTTCTTCGTCGTCATAATCATCTTTTACGGTAAGTACATCTCCGTCAATGGCAGTGATGATACCGCTGGTGTAATCCTCATTGGTTTCTGCCTCTGTCGTGGTTTCTGCTGCGGTGGTCTCTACCGGAGCTGCCGTTGTTTCTGCGGTCTTTTTGCTGGAACATGCTGCTGCACTGATGGAAACTGCTGCGATAGCAGTGATTAATAATGCCTTTTTCATAATATATCACTCCTCTGATCTTTCTCTGTCATTCCAGGGTACCGGAACTGACAAACATGAGTTTACTACAAAGCAATCGAAAAAACCATTGATTTTTTATTAAGTTTTCTTCAAAATGGTGAACATTTGGTGAACTCCGGAAGAAAAAAGAAAACAGAGCTGCCGATGCAGGTTATGACAGTTATCAAAAAAGTATATTTGACGTTATGAAATGGTTGTACTATGATAAGGAAGAGAAAAATTTACAAAATAAGAAAAAGGCCGGTTCAGATACAGAGCGGCCGTAGGAGAGAGCAATATGGATTTTTCAGGATTGTTTTCCATGCAGGGAATGCTGTTTACTATCATGATATTGGGCTATCTTTTTCGGAAAACGGGAATGATCACGGATGCCGGAAAGGGACTGCTGACCGATCTTGTACTGTTTGTTACCCTGCCAGCCAGTATCATCAAATCGTTTGAGATCGAATTTAACCACCAGATTCTGCTGAGCTGTCTGGTTATCATCATTGTTGCGACTGCAATCCAGGCAGGCGCCTGGCTGCTGGGCCGCATCCTTTATCCGGGTTTCCCGGATGAACGCAAGAAAGTGCTTCAGTACGCCACCATCTGCTCCAATGCAGGCATTCTGGGAAATTCCATTGCAGAGGGTGTGTTCGGCGGATTGGGACTTTTGTATGCGTCTATTTATACCATTCCCCAGCGTACCTTCATGTGGTCTATCGGACTGACCTATTTTACCCAGGCACCGGATGCCAAATCCCTGATCAAAAAAGTCTGCACACATCCCTGTATCGTATCAGTGTTTGCAGGGCTTTTGATCATGATACTGCAGATTCAGCTGCCGGGCTTTCTCAGTCTGACCATCAAAAATATAGCTGGCGGCAATACGTTTCTTGCCATGATGTTAGTAGGTACCATTCTGGCGGAAGTGCCGCTGCGTTCTCTACCGGAACGGGATACGATTTACTACAGCTTTATCCGTCTGGTCTTTATTCCGTTTCTGGTATTTGCGGCATGCCACCTGGCCCATGTGGACAGTCTTGTTACCGGCGTTTCCGTGGTCCTGTCCGGTATGCCGGCTGCCAGTGTTACTGCTGTACTTGCCGCAAAGTATGATAAGGATGAAATTTTTGCAACCAAGTGTGTTGTTCTTTCTACGCTGCTTTCCATGGTTACAGTACCGCTCTGGTGCCTGGTTCTGGCATGACCGGGCAACTACCCTATACATTATTATTCATTATTATACATGTTTGAGCATAGAAAGCCCTGAAAATATATGATATAATCGGAACAGTTGAGAGTACATATTACTTGCAAGGGGGAATTGAAGATGACAGATGCATACCGGGAATTTTTTACAGTTCGTATGTTAGGCGAATTTTCAATTGTTTGTGAGGGAAAAGAACTGATACTGGGAAGAAACAGTTCCCTGAAATGTATACAGCTTCTGCAGCTGGTCTGGCTTCGGGGGAAGAAAGGGGTCGGGAAGGAGCAGCTGGCGAAGGCTCTGTATGACCGGAGCACTGTTGCTGATACCAACAACAGTGTGAATAATCTGATCTATCAGCTGCGGCGGCAGATGGTGAAGGCCGGACTGCCAAAGGGGGAGTATGTGACCCGGGTGGACGGTGTCTATATACCGGATCCGGAGTATCCTCTGAAGCTGGATGTCCATGAGTTCGAAGAACTGTTAGATCAGGCGGAGCAGACCACGGACCAGAGGGAGAAGCATTCCTTCTATCAGGCGGCATTTGAGGTGTACCGGGGAGAGCTGCTTCCGTCGATCAGTACGGAGATCTGGGTGATGTCGGAGAACCTGAGGCTGAAGAAGCGGTATGAACGCTGTGTTCAGTGGCTGGCTGAGTATTATAGAAGTCAGAAGGATTATGCGGCGATGGAAGCCTTGTACGAGCATGTGATCCAGATGGATCCCGCTGACAACTGGAAGATCTGTCAGATTGATCTTCTGATGGACAAGGGGGAGTATAAGCGGGCTTACGCCATGTACAATGATATGGTTCAGCGCTATGCGGACGAGATGGGACTTCCGGCTTCCCCGGAGATGATGGCCTGTTACGAGCGCATGAACAGTAAGATTCGCCACATGCCCGGAGAGATGGATGAGATCATGAAAGATATCCGGAACCGTTTTCAGTCGGGGGGTGGCTACGAATCTGACGATAAAGCCTACTATTGCTCTTACTGGGGCTTCGTAGATATCTGCCATATGGTTAACCGCAACATAGACCGCTCCGGCCGTTCCTACTATCTGATGCTCTGTACGCTGGTGGATTACGAGGGAAAGCGCCTTCAGAATGAGAAAAAGCGGAAAGAGCGTGCCCAGATCCTCAAGGATGTGATCGGAAACAGCCTTCGAAAAGGAGATGTCTACACACAGTACAATAACTCCCAGTACCTGATTCTGCTGATCGCAGCCGATGAGAGCAGCTGCGAGATCGTGTACCGCAGGATCAACAACAATCTGAAAAAAGTAGCCGGATCACGAGCGGAGATGGAGTATGTCGTTTGTTCTCTGTCGGAGCTTCCGCTGCCTGTACGGGAAGAATAAAAAATGAAACTGTCTTTTGCTGGTAACAGCAATTGACAGTTTTTTTGTATTTTGTAGATAAGAATTTCGTAAAATATCTTACGGAAATCAAAAATTTTTCTAATTTTGATAGGTTCTTTGATAGCTGATTTGATAAAGTTCTTATATGAGATCGGATTGATTATGAAAGATTCCACCAGGCAAATCGATTATCTCGAACCTGAAAACAACGAAGAGGGAGGATGAGAATAATCTATGGAGAAAGATAAAATCAGAAAGAGAAGCAGGAGAAAAGTTCCTATGTTAAAGCGCTTCTGGAATCGGGATGGCAGAAGAATCTGTGCGGCAGCCCTGTGCGTGAGCATGGTACTGGGTAATGTAGCGAATACCGCAATTGCAGGCGATGAGGGACTCAATACACCCTATGAGTTTAAGCTGAGCAGTTATGATCTGTATGATGCGATTCAGACAGCAGTGTCAGAGGATCATCGGGCAGATCTGAAGGAGTTTCAGGGAACGGCAGCGGAAGACTACAGGGCCATGGCAGATAGTCTGGATCTGTTTGAACTGAACCTGTCCGGAGCAGATCATGAAGGTGCCCTGAAGCTGCGGGCCTTTGCAGAGCTGTCTGACGAGATCGAATTTTCCGATGAAGGTGTCAGCGAGTATATTCTGGACGGATCCGAGAAGATCTATTTCCTCCTGACCAATACGTCTGATCTGGAGCGGAAGGCTGTTATCAGCGTGGATGAGAAGAAGTATACAGATGTCATCAAGGTGGCACCTGCAGGTGCAGTGGAGATGGATGCGGTAGATCCGTTATTATCGGCAGCAGACTTTGCGCCGACAGCTGGTAAAGGCGGCGGTTCCGGAAGCAGCGGCGGTGGCGGTGGAAGCAGCGCCGGCGGCCCCGGAGCAGTGACATCTCAGGAAACTGCAGCAGAAAACAGCAGTGAAGCAGAGACAGAGGCAGGAACTGGCACAGAGGCCAGTAACGATGCCGGAAAAGAAACGGAAGCCTCCAGTGAAGCTTCAACCGAAGAATCAACGGATACCCCAACGGAAGCTTCAGGCGAAGGGTCCACAGATGCGCCGGAGACGGAAGCAGCTGGTGGAAGCGGAACAGAGAATACGGATTCAACGGATGGAGCCGGAACAGAAGAGGCGGCCCCAGATGATGGAAAAGGCGATGCCGGAAACACCGGAGATGCCGGAACCAACACAGGAAATGAAGAAAATTCCGGTACCAGTGGCGAGGCTGGCAGTGATGCCGGATCTGATACAGGTTCTGACACAGGTTCTGATGCCGGATCCGATGCAGGTTCCGACAACTCTGGCGCATCAGCAGAAAACGACCAGAGTGGATCTGAGCAGAGCAGTGATAATTCCGGAGACAGCAGTGAAAACGGAAGTTCTGATGCGGGAACCGTTACAGCATCGATAACCCGTCACAATACATACGTGGTAATGTCCACAGCAACTCCGTCTAACAGCGAAGAAGCAGAGGATAAAGTCGATGAGACAGAAACTGATGATGCAACGGATGAAGCAACTCCATCCAATGCAGAGGAGGCAAGCCCGTCCAATGCAAATGCAGATATCATCGATGGAATCGTGTACAGACCGGTTATGCTGGATGGCGAAGCAGTTGTTGTGTTCGAAACAACCGTTGATGAGATGGCACTGAACGACGCAGCATATGACTGGGCTGTGGATCACGGAGTGACAGAAACATACACCTCCGATCCGGCTTTCGATAAAGCAACGGTAACCGTTGTGGCACGAAAAGGCGCACTTCCGGAAAATGTTACCCTGAAAGTAACCGAGCTGGAAGGTCAGGAATATCAGGACGCTAAGGATAAGCTGGATGAAGCAGCAACGGTCTATGACGGAATGATGGCACTGGATATCCGGTTTGTGGATGCATCCAGCGGCAGCGAAGCAGAGATCGAACCAGATCCGGAATACGGAGAAGTAAAAGTCTTTATCGAGATGAAGCAAGAAGCATTACCGGCCGATGTAGCACCCGAGAACATCGAAATCCAGCATCTGAAAGAAGATGCAGAAACCGGTGAGATTCAGGTTGAGAAGGTCGCTGATACAACCGCCGAGACCAGCGGTACTGTGGAAGTGAAAGAAGACAACGCGGTTGTGGCTGCGGAGTTTGCGGTGGAGAGTTTCTCCTGGTTTATGGTGACATGGCAAGGGTATAGAAGCCGAACAGTTACAATTAAGTATGTGGATGAAAAAGGATCGGAGATCCCCTGTACATCGGCACCAACTGAACCAATATCTAAAGATATGGGGGAGGTTGTTGATGTAAATACATATGCCTATGCTATTGAAAATCGTCACTTTGAAGGAGCACATTTAGAGACAGTTTCCGGAGCATCCCTTCGTTATATTACAGCGTATTGGTATCGGCGGGGCTATAAATTTAAATATAGTACATCCAATGAAAATTGGGATAAGGCATCTGATCTTCCTGATAATTCTACGATCTTGTTAGTGTATAGTGGAGAAGGTACAACGCCAACACCGCCAGAGGAAATTGAAGAACAGAAGTTGGCTCATGATAAGTATGCGGAACGTCTCGATGATGGCACCTATAATTTGACACTGACGATAGCCGGTCAGGTTGGAAGCATAACAAAGAAAGCTAAGTTGGATGTTGTATATGTTTTGGATGAGTCAGGAAGCATGGATTATTCTATGACTGAAGATTGGCCGCCTTATAACAACAGAGATACGAGACGCGAAAAAGCCGGTGATGCAATTAATAGTTTAACTAATCAATTAGCATCTAATCAGAATCTTGATACTAGATTTTCTCTTGTGGCATTTAGTGGAAATAATAATCGTGGTGAGTCGGCATGGGATGATGCAGAATTGTTGCAAGGTTGGACAGAATCTGCGAATTCCATTACAAATAAGACAAAACCACGGTCAAATGGAGGTACTAACTATCAGGCGGGATTGCGAAAAGCGAAGGAATTGCTTAAAAGTTCCAGAACGGGTGCATTGACTGCTGTAATTTTTGTTTCAGATGGAGATCCAACATTTAGATATGACAGTAATGGAGCCACGAATGGAAACGGTCAATTCGATAACAGCAATCTCAATCTTAATGCTGCAAAAACGGAGATAGGAACACTATCGGCACATTATTTCTTTTCGGTTGGTGTGGGACCAAGAGACAATTATCAAAAACTGAAGGATTTAAAAAATGCGGCAACTCTCGTGAATGCAGAAAACCGTATGTTCTACGAAGGAACAGACACTACGACGTTAAACAGTGCATTTAATTCTATCATGGCAGCCGTTACGACTCTTAGATGTACAAATGTTACAGTTACAGATGTGCTGAGCAAAAATGTGACGATGGTAACAGACAGTAATAATCAACCAGAGTTAACCATAACAGTGAAGCGGTCTGATACTGTAGTGGCAAGCAGCAATAATGGCACATTGAATGTGGATGGTGTTACACTTACCGCAAGCTATGATGACCATACAAAGACGATTACGTTAGATTTCCCGGATACATATGAGTTGAAGGAGGGGTACACGTATCTTGTTACGGCTCATATAAAGCCGACGGAAGCTGCTTATGAAGAATATCGTGTGGAAGGCAGAACATATAATGATAGACCGGGAGCAGGAACGGGAACGCATGGACCAATAAGTGGTAAAGTTGAAGATGGTTTTGCAGATGGTTTGTATTCCAATGCTGATAATGGAGCATATGTAACTTATTCTTATAACGGAACTACAAATACAGAGTCATATCTGAAGCCTGTTATTCAAATTGAACCAGGTACACTGACGATTGAAAAGTCATTCGCTGGTCTTACTCAGGATGAAATTGACAGTTTGATGGATACCTTGACATTTAGTGTTAAATTGGACTGGAAAGATGAAAATAATAATGCAGTAACTGGTTCGAGTTTGAAAAATCAAATGGATGTTTATTTGAAGGATATGACACAGTCTTCATCAGATCCTATGAAGTATACCTATTCAATCGAAGGATTATCGCCCAATACAGATTACACTGTTTCAGAAGTTGAGGGAACAGCGAATGTAAGAGGCTATCAGGTAGCAACAACAACTAATGGAACGAATGGTACGATTGGCAAAGGTACTTCTGCAACAGCATCATTTACAAATACCTATACAAAACTCGTGGCAATTGATGTTTCAAAGGTAGTCACAGGTTCATTAGGGGACAGAACAAAGGACTTTCCATTTACTGTATCAGTCACAGTTAATGGCGCATCATATTCTGGTTATACTTTAACAAAGAATGAAGTTCCTTTGAAAGATAATGCGTCCTTTACCTTAAGGCATGGAGAAACAGTGGTTGTAACCGGAGTTCCGAAAGGTGCGACTGTTCGTGTTTCTGAAGCTATGGCAGATTACACGGCTAAAATTGATAAAACAGGAACAGGAACAGCAACGGAACTCAAGGAAACTACTACCATGGGAGTGGAGGTTGTTGGAGTTGATGAAGATACAGCACTTGTATTTACCAACACAAAGAACCCAACCATCGATACCGGTATCCTTCTGGATTCCATGCCATACGTAGTCATCCTTGGCATCGCAATTTTTGGTATTGCAGTTTATGTAGTACGCAAACGTAAGAAAGATGACTCAGATCTTGACTAAGGGAGGGCAGCAGGATGGCAAAAGACAGCGTTTTAAACCAGCCAATGCCTGAACAAGATAAGCCAGTACTGAATTCCGAACAACAGAATATCGTCGAATGGCTGAAGAAGGTTCGCTTTCAAAAACAGCTGTTCGGCGGTGTCAGTGAACAGGATGTCTGGAAGAAGATCGATGAGTTAAATAAACTCTACGAAGCAGCTTTGGCAGCGGAACGAATCCGCTATGAAACATTATTACAGGAATACAAGTCTGGGGACGGCCCCGCTGGAAGAGAGGATGGGTGATGGGCAAGAACAAGAAAAATGTTCGAGCTGCCGATGTGATCAGAGCCCGGAGACTGGCACTCAATACAAGAGAAGGTTATAAAAGCCTGTTCTTTCGTATCATCGTGTTAGGGCTTACCGCATACCTGATCTTCACACAGGTATTTCTGATCACACAGAACAGCGGATTAGGAATGTTTCCAGCAGTAAAGGACGGTGACCTGATCATTGCATTCCGGTTGCAGAAAGATTATGCAAAAGAGGATGTGATTGTCGCCACCGTTGATGGAAAACAGGAAGTGGCAAGAATTATAGCAAGAGAAACCGATGTGGTTACTCTTGATGAAAGCGGAAAACTTCTTGTAAATGGTACAGCACAATCGGGAGAAATTATGTATCCAACCTATGCCAAAGAAGGTTTGGAATACCCCTATCGGGTGCCGGAAGGTCATGTGTTCGTTCTGGGAGATTACCGAACCAATGCAACAGACAGCCGGGATTTCGGACCGATTCCAATGAAACAGGTGGAGGGAAAGGTGATCACCATTCTCCGCAGAAGAGGCCTCTAAAAGATCAGGCCAGACAAACCATGAATAACTTGCCGAAAGGCAGTTAGATAGAAAAGTGAATAAAGAAATTTAAAATAGGAGGTAATTGGTATGAGAAAAATGAAGAAAGCTTTAGCTACAGTATTAGCAGCAACGATGGTTATGGGAATGAGTTCTACGGCTTGGGCAGAACCAAAAACGAATCAGGATGCAAGTTTTACAAAGACATATAAAATAACCAATCCAGAAACGGCGAATCCGAAAGAAACATTTACATTTACTTTTACACCGGTAAGTCTTACTGAATCAAATGCAAATTTAACGACGCGTGATATGCCGACAATTGCTGCTGCTACGACTACATTCGAAGCTGGAAAAGCTACAACGGCTGGATTAGAGCAAACTGTGGATGTTGCACTTAAGGATATTGTATGGCCGGGTGTTGGTATCTATATTTATAATGTAACTGAAACTGCTGGTAAAACCGCCGGCGTTACATATGATACTAGAGTAGCAAAATTGAAAGTAACCGTGGCATATGATCAGGGAACAAAGACTTATTATACAGCATTTTGTACCTTGGCTTTGGAAGATAAGGATAAGGATGGAATCACAGATGTTAAAACCACAGGATTTACTAATGAATATTCTGCAGGATCTCTTGCAATCAGTAAGACTGTAACCGGTAATATGGGAGATCAGAGTGCATACTTTAAAGTTACTGTTACATTGAATGGTGAAGAAGGAAAGAATTATGCAGAATCCTATACAGTTAGCGGTGGTTCTTTTGCAGGAAATGGAACTATTCCGGCAAATCCGACTAGCATTACTGTAGGGACTCCAGCCGACTTCTATTTGAAGCATGGTGAAACCATTACAATTGCTAATCTGCCTTATGGTGTAACCTATAGCGTAGTTGAGGATGATTATACAGATGGTACTAAGGGCGGATATGATACGGCTATTTATGATTGTTCAGATAGAAATGATGTAAAAATTATTGATACAGCGAAAGAAACAGTAGATATCACCAACAATAAAGGCGTAACCGTTGATACCGGTATCACCCTTGATTCTCTCCCATACATCATGATCCTTGCAGTAGCAGCTCTGGGCATGGTTGGTTTCGTAGCTAAGAAGCGTAAAGAAGAGGAAATGTTCTAATTGATCCTTATATTGATCGATTACATAACACGTAAGCTTTAACACTCAGTAATGAACCTGGGGCGGATGGTACTTCCGTCCGCCCCGGCTATTACAAAATCATTCAGAGGAAGAGAGGAGAGAAGGGGAATGTCAAGATTCATATTGAAAGCAGCCAATTCCTTCCTGAATCTGATTGTGGTTATGTCGCTGTTTCTCGCAGCATCCTATGCCGGATACGCACTCTGGGATAACAATCAGGTCTATGCGGCGGCGGAGAATGTACAGGACAGCATGCTCAAACTGAAACCGGTTGTTACCGAGGAGGAGGGAGCTTCCTTCGAGGAACTGCTGGCGGTGAACCCGGATGTGTGTGCCTGGGTGACACTGGACAATACAAACATCGATTTCCCCATCTTACAGGGGGAAACGAATCTTACTTATATCAACAAGGATGTATATGGGAATTTTGCTCTCGCCGGAAGCATTTTCCTGGATTCCAGAAATGACCATGATTTTCATGATCTGGTTTCGCTTCTGTATGGACACCATATGGAAGAAGGTGATATGTTCGGCGACCTGGATAAATTTAAGGATCAGACATTTTTTGATGAGAACAAGACCGGCCAGCTGATCTTGCCGGATCGAGTTTATGACCTGGAAATCTTTGCCTGTATGCTTGTGGAGGCTTCGGAAGATGCCATTTTTGATCCACATTTGTATGAGGCTGATATTGATAAACTGCTCTCATTGACAGAGCAGGAAGCAATGCATTATAATGCAGATAAGGTTTCAGAACTCAGAAACAGCAGCGGAGAGAACCAGATTTTGTTGCTTTCCACCTGTTCCACCGAGTTTACAGATGCAAGAACCATTGTGTTGGCGGAGATGAAACCGCATTCTGGCAGATAGGAGGATTCGTATGAAAAAAATATTAAAAGGGGCTGTTTCCATTTTGCTGATGGCGGCATTAAGCATACCGATGTTTTCTATGGCTGCCATGGGAGCGGAGACAACGGAGGTACCGGTGGTACAGGTTCCGGTTACACTGGAGCTTACAGGCTATAAGCCGTCCACACCAGAAGAACTGAACGTGGTTCTGACTGCAGAAGATAAGCGAAATCCCATGCCGGAGGGAAGCACCGATGGGGTGTATAACCTGAAGGTTGCAGCAGCCGGCCAGTATACGCTGGGGCCGATTGCATTTCCGAATCTGGGAATCTATCAGTACACGATTCGTCAGACGGCAGGCTCCAATGCAAAGGGACAGTATGACAGCAATCTTTACCGAATGATCATTTATGTGACCAATGCACAGACCGGCGGCAGAGAAACCACCGTGGTGGTTTACAAGAATCAGGATACTGCGAAATCAGAAAACATCGTATTTACCAACAACTATACCGGCGGTGGCGGAAGCAGCGGTGGCGGCGGTGGCGGAAGCAGCAGCGGCGGCGGTTCCACATCAACTGTGGTCACGCAGATTATAGATGAAGCACCACCGTTAAGCCCGATGGATACGCTGACCGGTATTATGGAAGGTGAGATTCCGTTAGCTGCATTACCGAAGACGGGTACCCTGTGGTGGTTAGTACCGCTTCTGGCGCTGGGCGGCATCGTGATGTTCGGGGCCGGTGTATATAAGAGTCGGAGAAATCGTCATGAAGAAAAGTAAACACGATGGAGTGTTATTGAAGATCATGGGGCTGTTGCTTACTGCAGCAGCCCTTTCTCTTACCGGATATAATCTGTGGGGAGAATATCAGGCGGAGCGGAATGCGGATCAGGCGCTGGTTCAGGTGGCAGAAGCAATGCCGGAGACGGAACCAGAAGAAGAGTCCGGAGCGCAGGAAGCGGAGTCTGAGAGCGAGAAGATGGAGATTCCGGAATTTGTTCATAATCCGCAGATGGAGATGCCGGAAAAGGTGATTGACGGACAGATCTACATTGGTGTGGTGGAGATCCCGACCCTGTCGCTGAAGCTGCCGGTGATCCGGGACTGGAGTGATGAAAGACTGAAGATTGCGCCCTGCCGGTATGTGGGCTCAGTATATACCGGCGATCTGATCATATCCGGGCACAGCTATAAGAAACATTTTCGCTACATCCGGAAGCTGGTGGAAGGAGATCCGGTGATATTTACCGATATGGATGGCAACCGGTTTGTGTATCAGGTATCCGGCACCGAGGTAATTGCACCCGATGGCGTAGAGCGGATGGTGGCAGGAGAATGGGATCTCACCTTATTTACCTGCACCTATAATGGAAGTTCCAGACATACGGTGCGCTGCACACTGGTTCCCGAGGAGAACCCCTGGATGGAGTATATGGTGGAAAGATAAGAAACACGTCTGGATGGACGGAGCAGGCTGCAGCCCTGCCCGTCCATTTTACATTCATAAAAAAACGGCGTTACATGTGAACGTGATCAGGCCATCATGCGGAAGAGTCCGATCACCTTGCCAAGAATTTCCACATGATCCACAATGATCGGATCCATGGTGTCATTCTCCGGCTGCAGGCGGTAATGGCCATCCTCTTTATAAAAGCGTTTTACTGTGGCAGAATCATCCACCAGCGCAACAACGATCTCTCCGTTTTCCGCGGTATTCGTCTGCTCTACAATGACCTGGTCACCGTGAAAGATGCCTGCGTTGATCATGCTTTCGCCCTTTACCTTCAGCATGAAGGTTTCTGTGTTTGGCAGAATTTCGGCCGGGATCGGGAAGTAATCCTCAATATGCTCCTGTGCCAGGATGGGTTCTCCGGCTGCTACGGTACCGACTACCGGTACCTGGACCATCTCACGGCGGTTCAGCGCGAATTCGTCATCCAGAATCTCAATGGCACGCGGTTTCGTCGGATCCCGGCGGATATAGCCGTTAGCCTCCAGAGACTCCAGATGGGAGTGAACGGATGAGGTGGATTTTAAGTGAACAGCTTCACAGATTTCCCGGACTGCCGGCGGATAACCCTTCTTTAAAATGCATTCTTTGATATATGTTAAAATTTCCTGCTGTTTTGCGGTAATCTTGCCCTGACTCATAATATTTCCTCCTTGCGGATTTCTTCTGTTTTTATAAGGATATAGTAACACAGCTTTCTCCAAAAAGCAAACCTTTGTTCGCTTTTCCCTGAAAAACATATTGACAAACGTACGTTCGGATTCTATAATAAAGGCACAACAAACGTACGTTCGGATTATTGAAAACGGGAGGATTTTACTTATGAAAACATACAGAAATGGAAAACGCAGATTCCGCAGCCTTATTGTCATCCTGCTGATGATCCTTGCATTCTGTTCCGGTTTCTTCGGCCACACATTGCTGAATGCCAGAGCGGAAGAGCAGAACGCCCCGGGGCTTAACCGTTACTATACCAGTGTCCAGCTGCGTCAGGGAGACAGTCTCTGGGAACTTGCAGAACAGTACTGTGAGGGGAGCCCTTACTCCCGCTCGGAATATGTAGAAGAGCTAAAGCGCATGAACGGTTTAAAATCAGAGCAGATTCATTCCGGCGAGTATCTGACAGTCGTATATTTTGCGGAATAACTTGCATCGAGAACAGGCATTGGTTATAATAAGGTTTGTTTTTATCAAATCGAGTGAGGAATTTTACCCATGCCATATGCAAACATTATACCGCTGACGGACTTAAACCGGCCAGAGCTTGCCCTTTACTCCCGGCTTTCAGAAAATCAGCTGCTTCATTATTTTGAACCGGATACCGGTATTTTTATTGCCGAAAGCCCTATTGTCATAAACCGTGCGCTGGATGCCGGTTATGAACCGATTTCCATCCTGGCTGAAGAAAGCGGGCTTCATGGACCGGCTGCGGAGCTGCTTGTCCGCTGTGGCAGCATCCCAGTCTATACAGCTCCCATGGAAGTTCTTACACAACTGACCGGTTTTGCCCTTACAAGAGGTCTTCTCTGCGCCATGCGCCGCAAGGTATTGCCATCTGTTTCCACCATCTGTGCAGGAGCAAATCGGATTGCCATCCTGGAAAATGTAGTAAACCCGACCAACGTCGGTGCCATATTCCGCTCAGCCGCAGCGCTGAACATGGATGCAGTCCTGCTTACATCCGGCTGCAGCGATCCACTCTACCGAAGGGCCATCCGCGTCAGCATGGGAACTGTGTTCCAGGTTCCGTGGACCGTTTTTGACCGCAGCAGCACCTGGCCATATCCGGCTATGGATATTCTGCGGGAAGCCGGTTTTAAAACGGCTGCCATGGCACTCACAGACCGTTCTGTCCGAATTGATGATCCATCCGTCATGGCAGAAGAAAAGCTGGCAATCGTACTTGGCACGGAAGGGGATGGGTTGGCGGCTGACACCATCGCAAACTGCGACTATACTGTGCGGATTCCCATGTCACACGGTGTTGATTCCCTGAACGTGGCAGCTGCCAGCGCCGTAGCATTCTGGCAGCTTGGAAATAACAGAACAGGACGGGGTGTATAATATGAGCACTATGAATATCCAGAAGCAGTTCGTCCGTTATGTATCACAAAACATGTTAGGCATGCTTGGCATGTCCCTTTATATCCTTGCAGATACCTTTTTTATTTCCAAGGCCGTTGGAGCTAATGGTATTACCGCTCTCAATCTGGTGCTGCCCCTTTATAACCTGATCTTTGCTATCGGAGCCATGATTGGTGTCGGCTCCGCAATTCGTTTCACCGTAGAGCGCAACAAAGGAATCAAAGAAGCTGAAGGTTATTTCTTCCATGCACTGGCATGGGGCGCTGTCATCAGTCTGATATTTATTCTGGCAGGTGCATGTTTTCCCGGTCAGGTAATCCATGCGCTTGGCGGTGACACGGATATTGTGAATACAGGTTTTTCGTATACCCGCATTTTCCTGATGTTTGCACCGTTTTTTATGTGGAACCATATCATCACAGCATTTGTCCGAAATGACGGAGATCCGTCCATTGCCATGTTCGCAACGCTTGGAAGCAATCTGTTTAACATCGTCTTTGACTATGTCCTGATGTTTCCATGCGGGCTTTCTATGGCGGGAGCAGCACTTGCAACTGCTCTTTCCCCTATTGTCAGCATTCTGATCTGTATGCGGCATTTCTGTTCCGGCCGCAATACGGTAATCTTAAAACCGGTCAGACTGTCCGTGAGAAGGCTGCTCTTTTCCTGTCAGGTAGGTGTATCTGCTTTTGTTGGTGAAATCTCCTCCGGTGTCATTACCGTTGCATTCAACACGATCATCCTTGGACTTTCCGGAAACATAGGTGTTGCAGCCTATGGGGTGGTAGCAAACTTTTCTCTGGTTGCCGTTGCCCTGTTTAACGGAATTGCCCAGGGATCCCAGCCGCTGATCAGCCGTTTCTACGGTCAGGGTGACAGGAAAAATCTTCATATTGTTATCGGGCTCGCCTTAAAAACAGCACTCTGCACAGCCGTGATCGTGCTTATTCTCATCCAGATCTGGGCAGAACCAATGGCCGGTATTTTCAACCGGGAACATGATCTGGAACTGGCAGCACTGGCCAAACAGGGACTGCGCCTGTATTTTACCGGATTTTTGTTTGCAGGAATCAACATTGTCGGAACCAACATCCTCAGTGCTGTGGAGTCGGTACAGTGGGCGTTTATTTCGTCCATATCCCGCGGCTTTGTTGCCATCCTGATTTTTGCGTTTCTGCTTTCATCTCTGTTTGGCATGCCAGGGGTCTGGCTGGCATTTCCCTGTGCGGAATTCGTCACCATGCTGCTCACTCTGAACGGGATCCGAAGCATCGGCAAAATTCGTTTCTGTTTGCGCAACACGTGAACAGCAATATCGAATTGACAAGCCATCTGGTCTGTGCTATTCTTATTAGGAATGTAAGAAAATATTAAGCGCGGGAGCCTGTGTGACAGGCTGAGAGGAAGATACATCTTCGACCGTACCTGATTTGGGTAATGCCAACGGAGGGAAGCAGCCAAGCATATGTATGCGTCTTCGGAGTCATTGCCGAAGGCGCATTTTTGTTTCATAGAAAATTGCATCCTGTACCAGGGCACATTCTTTTATATACAAAAACAAAGTCCAACTGCACAGCAGGAACGCGGAATGACACGGCCAATATAAGCCGTCATCATTCTGCGGACATTTTTGCTGGAAAAGAAGGCCGGAGGGGGAGCGCCCTGCAGCCGGGCAGGAGGAATTACAATAGCGATGGGAATCCGTGTTTTCGGAGTGAGAGGAAGTAAGGGAACTTCGACCGAACAAGGGGTTTTTGTCGCTATTGGAATCACTTTTTGAATTTATCCGGCGGCAGGAATCCTGGGAAAAAACAGGAGGATGAAAACAATGGAAAAACAAAGAATGAAAACGTTTCGCATGGTATTTCTGGCTATGATGGTGGCAATTGGTGTGGTGATCTCACCAATCTTACGAATTGAGGGTATGTGTCCGACCGCCCATCTGATCAACATTACCTGTTCCGTATTTATGGGTCCCTGGTACTCCCTGCTTTGCGCATGCATGATTGGCGTGATCCGCATGATGTTCATGGGAATCCCGCCGTTAGCACTGACGGGTGCAGTATTCGGTGCCTTTTTATCCGGTGTCTTTTACCGGGCTTCAAAGGGAAAAATCATCTGTGCTGTCCTCGGAGAGATTTTTGGTACTGGAATCATTGGTTCCCTGGTATCTTATCCGGTCATGGCATTTTTAATGGGAAGAGAAGGATTAAATGCTTTTTATTATACCCCAATGTTTATCTCTGCCACCATCATGGGTGGTATTGCAGCTTATGTATTCTTAAAGGCGTTAAGCCAGACGGGAATGCTTGCAAAATTTCAGGAAAGTCTTGGTGCAAAAGTTTATGACAGAAACCACAGAAAAAAAACAGACAACGTTGACACAGAAGCAGGATATGCTGGAAATTCGAAAGCTTACTAAAGATTCCGCACCTCTGATTCACTGCATCACCAATCCCATCTCAATTCACGACTGCGCCAATATCATTCTGGCTGCAGGTGCCAGGCCGATCATGGCTGAGCATCCGGATGAGGTGGAGGAGATTACGGCAGAGGCAGCCGCTCTGATGTTAAACCTTGGAAACATTACCGATGCCCGTATTGCATCGATGCAGCGTGCCTTAAAAGCAGCCAGCCAGAGGAACATCCCTGTTCTTCTGGATCTGGTTGGAGTAACCTGTAGCAGGCTTCGGCGTGATTTTGCCCGCAGCCTGCTTTCCAGCAGACAAATTTCCATCATCAAGGGAAATATCTCTGAGATTCTGGCTGCTGCAGAGCTTCCGTTCCATGGAACCGGAATTGACGCCGGAATTCAGGATGCCGTTTCGGAAGGAAATGAAACCTGGTACTGTGAAACCGCCCGCCAGCTTGCTTCATATTTCCAATGTACCGTCATGGCCACCGGAAAACAGGATCTCATTGCAAATGCCACAGAGGCATTTCTGGTTTCCAATGGACACACGGCGTTATCCGGTATTACCGGTACCGGCTGTATGGTTGGTGCGCTGACCGCGGCATATCTCCCGGGAAGCCGCGCCATCATGCAGCGTTCCGGTTCTGAAAATAACAGGAATGGTTCCGAGACCACAGCAGCGCTTCTTGGTGCCATTACCATGGGGCTTGCCGGTGAACGGGCTGCTGCCGTTTCCAGAGGTCCTGGAAGCTTTCAGGCTGCCTTGCTGGACGAAATATACTGCCTGACAGACGAACAGCTCCTTTCAGGAGCCAGGGTCCGCATGGCATAAGAAATAATAAACAGGAAAAGAGGAGAAGAATTATGAAGCATCTGGATTTAAGCTTATATCTGGTAACAGACAGTACCTATCATACGGAGGAATCCCTGCTGCATACCGTGGAAGAGGCCTGTAAGGGCGGCGTAACGCTGGTACAGCTTCGGGAAAAGAACACAGGAGGAAGAGATTATCTGGAAAAAGCCTGCAAAATCCGTGAAATCACGGACCGTTACCAGATCCCGCTGATCATTGATGACCGCGTGGATGTGGCTATGGCCTGCGGGGCAGCCGGAGTTCATGTTGGAGCCTCTGATCTTCCTGTAGCGGAAGTCCGCCGTCTTCTTGGTCCGGATAAAATTGTCGGGGCAACTGCCAAAACAGTAGAAGCCGCACAGAAAGCATATCAGGACGGTGCTGATTACCTTGGCGTCGGGGCCATCTATCCGACCACAACGAAGGTAACTACCGTCCTGACGAAAGTTTCCACACTGTCTGCCATTTGCAAGGCTGTTCCGATTCCGGTGGTTGCCATCGGCGGATTAAACCTGGGCAATATGGATATTTTAAAGGGAAGCGGTGCTAACGGAATTGCTGTTGTATCCGCAATCATGAAAGCAGAAGATCCGAAAAAAGCGGCAGAAGAACTGCGCCTGGCAGTAAAGCAGCTGTAATTACAGGTTTTTCTTTTTGTATAAGAACCAGGAGGCTGCAGCGGAAAAGCAGAGCAGATACAGAACCAGAATCCCTATGCCAGACCAGGAAAATGCTTCATGATTCGCAATCTGGCGCAGGGCAGCACTGGTCTGGGACAGTGGAAGATAGCCGACCAGCTGCCGGATTCCGCCCGGCATGTCCTGGGTGGAGAAAAACGTGTTGCACAGATATGCCATCGGCATGATCACATAATTGGAAAACCGTGGCACATCGGCATGGTTTTTCGCGTAAAAGGAAACGACCACGCCAATGGTGGAAAAAACAGCTCCATTTAAAAACATGAACAAAAAGGACCAGCCATTAAAGTAAAGTCCGGTCCGGAGCGGAAGAACCAGAAGAATGATCACACTTCCCGCATACAGGCCACGCAGGCTTCCGCCTATAATCTGGCCGGCAATAAACTGCCACAGCGGAGTCGGCGAGATCATAACCTGGTCAAAGGCCTTTTCATACAGGCGTTGTACATTCAGTGTCTGGGCAATGGCATTAAAGCTGCCATTCATGGTAGTCAGCGCCACTACACCCGGAATCAGAAAATTCAGGTATGGCTGTCCATGCGATACAGTCTGTACGCCAAAGCCAAATACCAGAATATAGAGAATCGGCGCAATCATGGCCGCTGAGGTAATCTTAAAGAAATTATGGCGAAATTCCACCCATTTTTCCCATAGTACTGTAAGAATTCCCATGGTCACTTGCGATCCAGCTTTCCAACGTGCTCCAGAAAAACATCTTCCAGCGTTGTGCTGCGAAGCGTTGTTTCCCAGGGAGAGTCAGAGAGATACCGGATTGCTTCCTCCTTTCCGGAAAAATAATGGCTCCTCACACCGTCCCCGGTTGTCTCATCGACGGCATAACGGCCAAGGAGTTCAATCATGTGTCTGGGGGTATCCGTTTCTTCCAGAACTCCGCGGCACATAAAGCCCACACGGTCACAGAGAGACTCTGCCTCTTCCATATAGTGGGTAGTCAGCAGAATGGTCAGATTCCGCTGGTTCAGTTTTTTTAAGAGATTCCACATCTGCCGGCGGGCCAGCGCGTCCATACCGGCGGTTGGCTCATCTAACAGCAAAATTTCCGGTTCTGTCAGCAGTGCGCGGCAGACCATAAGTTTTCGTTTCATCCCACCGGACAGCTTTCGGACGGTTCGCTTTCGATAGTTCAGCAGTCCGCAAAAGTCCAGTAATTCTTCGGAACGTTCCCTGATCTTTTTTACCGGCATATAGTAAAGCCGACCCTGATATTCCATGATTTCATCCATAGTCATGTCCTGTCGCATGGAATATTCCTGGGTAACAACGCTGAGCTTTCGTTTCAGTCGGTCATTTTTTCTGGTCAGCGGTTCTCCATCAATTTGGATGGAGCCCTTTGTTGGCAGCAGAAGTGTAGAGAGCATGCTGATGGTGGTTGTTTTTCCAGCTCCGTTTGGTCCTAAAAGTCCGAAAAATTCTCCGGTTTTGATGGTAAGATTTAAATCACTGACCGCGACAAACTGGTCATATTGTTTGGTCAGATGCTGCAGTTCAATCATGATGATCCTCTTTTACAACAACAATGGAATAGTAGCTGGCCTGATCCGGAATATCGTCAGCATTGTGATAAATATGTTCCTCGGGCATTCCGCAGTTTTCAATCATGGAACATTTCATATTGCTCCGTTTTAATGCCTCTTTTACCAAAGGCATTTTGGAAGCAGCCTTCATTAATACCTTGGTTCCCGGCAGTTTTAACGCGTCCTCAACACCGTAGGTGGATGGAATGATATGAAGCTGTTCCGAGCGGTCCACAAGACTGTCCTCCAGACGGGCGCTGACCGCACAGAAAGAGGGAATCCCATTGATAATCTGTGTGGCATAGCCGCGGGCTTTCACCAGCCGGTGAATGTAAATGTAAGTGCTGTAAATGGTCGGATCCCCCAGCGTAAGGCAGGCCACATCCTTTCCCTGCTCCAGCTGTTCTATGATCCGGTCCGCAGCAGTCTGATAAGCCGCATTTAACACGGCACGGTCTTTTGTCATAGGAGTGGTAAGGTCAATGCATTCCTTGCGGTCAATATCCTCTACCATACCGCTTGCGATCCGGTACGCAACGGCGTTTCCTTTTCCATCGGCCGGAACGGCAATCACCGGGCAGTGTTTGATGGTATCTACTGCAAGACAGGTCATAAGACGGGAATCTCCGGGACCTACTCCAACACCGTATAAAGTTCCATTCATAATTGATTTCCTCTCAGTTTCACCAATGTAAATTTTTGCACCCTATCAGTATACCTTAAGACGGCAAAATGAACCAGCATCTTTTTTGAAAAATTGCCTATGTGCCTATGCTTTATGCCATAATAAAAAAACAACCTGACGAAGGCAATTACAGAAGATCAATGTGTTTTACGCTCTTGCGCCGTTCTTCCTCAATGGCAGCATAAAACTTTCTGGTAATATTGACATCATTGTGCCCCAGAATATCCGCAACCAGATAAATATCATTCGTTTTCGCGTAAAGGGCAGAGCCGTAGCTGCTCCGAAGCTTATGCGGCGTGATCTTTTTCTTCGGTGTTGCCACGGACGCGTACTTTTTAACCAGATATTCTACGCTGCGCACCGTCAGACGCTTCCTGCGAAGAGAGAGAAAAAGCGCCGGTTCTTCCTGGGGGTTCAGCTCCTCGGTGTGATTCGCTTTTGTATGCAGTTCCATGCGTTCTTCCAGATAACGTTCCAGATACTGCGCAACTTCATTGCTGAAATAAACCGTTGCCTCTTTTCCACCTTTCCGGTGAATATGAATTCCCTGTTCCTTCAAGTCTACATCTGACAGGTTTAAACCAACACATTCCGATACACGGATACCGGTTCCCAGCATGAGCGCCAGAATCGCGCAGTCCCGTACTCTTGTTTTCTGATGAAACTGCTGTTGCTTTGGTGAGAGACCAGCACCGCTTTCGGCTTCTTTTAACAGTTCTTTGATTTCTTCCTGGTTTAGCCGGATAATCTCTTTTTCCCGGATTTTCGGCACTTGCATAGACAATGTAGGATTGGCAGTGATCTGGCCAGTACGCTGGAAATAACCAAAAAAACTTTTCAGGGAGAAGAACTTTCGTTTGATTCCCTGTTCTTTGTTGGTATTTCGATGGTCCGGATCATCCGGGCGGTATTTCAAATATTCCAGATAACGTTCCAGATCGGTGACGGAAATCCGACGGAACTGTTCCATGGTGAAGTCTTTGGCGGATAATCCCGCAAAGCGGTTTTCTGGTTTGGCTTCTATGCATAGCGATGAGGCCTCCTTGGCGCGTCCGCTGATAAGAAAATCAAAAAACATACTGATATCATACGCATAGGAAAGCCTGGTCATGGAAGAGGTAGCCGGTTCGATTCCACGAAAGAAATCCGCGCAGAAAGGCGGGAGAGCAGTAAGCAGCTCCTGCAGTTTCGCTTCATTCTTCTGGTCGCGCTGCTCATGGTACGGCAGTTCATTCATGCTGCATTACTCCCTTTCTGTACCGGCAGAAGAGCCTTGTGCTTTGTTGTCTGTATCTGGCTCCTCTGAACCTGTTTTTGGTTTCTGTGTGTTTTCCTGTGCCAGCTTCATGCGCAGCTGTTCCAGTTCGGCCTGCAGCCGCACGGTTTCCCGGTCGGCGTTTCTCAGTTCTTCCTGCATTTCCCGTTCCTTTGCGATTACGGCGCGTTCCTGTTCCAGTTCCGCCTGCATCCGTGCCTGCTTTAGCATAGCCTGTGTATCCGCATCTTTATCCGTGAGCTGCCGCTTTAGATCCGCAATCCGCAGCCGGTCATCCAGGCGCTGATTTTCCATTTCCCGAACCTGTTCCTGCAGCTGTGCTGCAGTCTGTTCCAGAGTGTTCTTTTGTTCGGTCTCATGGGACAGTTTTTGTTCCAGTTCCTGAATCTTTAGTTGGGACGCAGCAGCTTCTTTCTTTGCCTGTGTCTCTGATTGCAGCAGCGCGTCATATTGAGCCATTTTGTTCTGCAGCTCCTGATTCTGCATTTGCAGGATGCGGTTCATCTCTTCCTGATCCAAAGCGGCCTTTTTCGCGGCATCCATCTGGCTGATGGCATACTGGGCCTGTTCCTGCAGCCGTTTCTGCTCCTCGCGCAGGGCTGCCATACCTGCTTCCGTTTCTTTCTTTTCTGCTTCCAGGAGATCTACTTTTTCCCGCAGTTCGTCAATCGTCCGGTCTTTTCGTTTTAAATCTGACTGAAAGTGTTCCTGTACGCGCAGTTCCGCGTTGCTGCTCAGCTCAATGCTGTTGATATAGGCCGATAAAATGTCTTTCAAAAGGCGTTCAAAATTTTCTATTTCTACAATACGGCCAGGAGTCGCGGCCTTGGCGTTGTTCAGCTCCAGAACCTGCAGAAGATGATCAAATCCCTGCGCCTGGTTCATTCCGTGGGATGTGCAGAACTGGCGGAATGCTTCCGCAGAATCCGGATCAATGCGGAAGTTCACCTGTTTGCTTTCTTTTGTGGTCTTTTCTTCTTTCATATCTTCATCCTCCTGAAAAATAGTATAACACAGGGGCAAATGTCCCGTCAAATAGAAGCGTCATACATAAATAGAAGTGCTATATAATGCTATACATAGATATGCTATACATAGCACTGTATAACGCGATAATCGAGAAAAAAGCGTAGGATAGCAGGTGTGAAAACGTAAAAATTAATGTCAGATAATTCAAGAAGATGAAAACACAATTTAAAATTTCAACAAAAAACAGGCAAAAATTAGAACAAACATTCGAAAAATGTACTTTAACATTGCGTAAAACCTTAGTTTTGCGCAATGTTAAAACAAAATTAGGTACAATTAGGCTGAAATAGGCTGAAATAGGCTGAAATGCAGGAGGAACATTTACATTTCCGAAAAAAACAGATATAATCCTATGGATTGAAGAGAAAACAGTACAGGAGGTGAGAGTACAATTATGACAATACTATTTGCTGTAATTTTTTTAGTACTGATTTTTAAATGCGTCGGTCTGGCCCTCAGAGTTTGCGGAAAACTTCTGGGAGCAGTCTTAAGTCTGGTTGGTTTTGTTCTGTCTCTGGCAGTGGGCGCAGTTTTGTTTGGACTTTCTACTGCTTTTGCAGCAGTGCTTTTCCTGGTTGGAATTGTATGGCTGGTGATTCGGATTCTTTTATAGGGAAACGTAAAAAATAGAAATTGAGAGGTTACTGGGATGGCAAAATTATATTTCAGATACGGCGCGATGGGCAGTTCCAAGTCTGCAAACATTCTGATGGTGCGCTACAACTATGAGGAGCGCGGGCAGTACGCGGTACTTTTGAAACCGCGGACAGACAATCGCGACAGGGAGAATGAGATCTGTTCCCGGATGGGACTCTCTGCTCCGGCCGGTTATGTGGATGAGTTTTTAAAAGAAATATCGGGAGTCTGGGCAAAGGAGAGCGGAGAATACTGTTACCATGGGAAAGAAGTGAATGCCATTCTGGTAGATGAAGCGCAGTTTCTTTCCCCAGATGAGGTGGACACCCTTTCGGATTTTGTAGACTTTTACAATATTCCGGTTCTGTGCTATGGTCTGCGGACAGACTTCCTGAATCATCTGTTTCCGGGCTCGAGGAGACTGATGGAGATTGCGGATGTAATCGAGGAGGTCCCTACGGTCTGCTGGTGCGGAAAGCGGGCACAGTGCAATACCCGTTATGCAGATGGCAAGATTGTACGCGAAGGTGCACAGATTATGCTGGGCTCCAACGAAAGTTATGTGGCACTCTGCAGGAAACATTATAAGGAAGGAAAACTCTGGAGACAGAAGCACTGACAGGAGTTTACTTTTTGAGAAAAAACAGACAAATTCAAGCTGTGAAATAGGAGAAAAAGAACATGGAGTCCGGTACTAGCCATGAAACGGAACGAAACCCTGATTCTGTGTCTGTCCGGAAGTAACTGCCTGATCGACATTCCGGCCGGGTCAGAAGGGCTCCGCCGCGGGGATCCGTTAAAAAATAATTTTCCTATTAAATAAACAAAGACCAGATCCTCCGTCCCCGGTGGTATCTGGTCTTCTTTCATTCATATAGGACTTTTTCTTACAGCACTTTCTCCAGAAAGCTCTTTGCCCGGTCCGTTTTCGGATTCGCAAAGAATTCTTCCGGGGTGGAATCTTCCAGAATGTATCCTCCATCAATGAAGCAGATCCGGTCTGCCACCTCTCTGGCAAAGCCCATCTCATGGGTAACCAGAGCCATGGTGATACCCGTGTGAGCCAGGTTCTTGATAACCTCCAGAACCTCTTTTACCATCTCCGGATCCAGTGCGCTGGTCGGCTCATCGAACAGCATGATCTGCGGCTCCATGGCCAGTGCTCTGGCGATGGCAATTCGCTGCTTCTGTCCGCCGGACAACTTGCCCGGATATGCGTCTGCCTTTTCCGTCAGGCCGACCAGCTTTAAAAGCTCCATGGCCTTTGCCTCTGCCGCAGACTTTTCTACCTTGTTTACCTTCATAGGCGCATAGGTCATGTTTTCCATGACGGTCATATGCGGGAACAGGTTGAAATGCTGGAATACCATGCCGATATTCTTGCGGATTGCCTGGATATCAGTCTTCGGCTCTGTAATATCCGTTCCTTCAATCAGTACGGTACCGCTGGTAGGACGCTCCAGCAGATTCATACATCTGAGAATGGTGGATTTACCAGAACCGGACGGGCCGATTAGTGTCACCACCTGACCTTTTTCAATCTTCAGATTGATCCCTTTCAGGACCTCCAGGTCACCAAAACTTTTATGTACATCACGAAACTCGATCACTTCTGTTCACCCACCTTTCCAGACGGCTGGCCACAGCCGACAGAATCATAACCATTACGTAGTAAATCAATGCAATCACCAGATACGGCTCAAAGAACCGGAATGTCAGTACGGTGATCTGATCCGCTGCACGAAGAAGCTCCACTGCACCGATGTAGGAAAGAATGGAAGATTCTTTCAGAAGTGCAATTGCTTCATTGACCAGGCTTGGAAGCACATGCTTCACCGCCTGGGGCAGCACGATGTCTTTCATCATATCCCGGTAAGAAACTCCCAGGGACATGGCCGCTTCATACTGGCCTTTGTCTACGCCCATGATACCGCCGCGGAAGATCTCAGAGATATAGGCCGCAGAGTTCAGGGAAAATGTCAGGATGCCGGACTGAGTCGTAGTCAGTGTAACACCAATCAGCTGTGGAAGACCGAAATGTACGATACACAACTGTACCAGCAGCGGGGTCCCGCGGAAAATAGATGTGTAGAACCGACCGAACCATACCAGCGGTTTGCAGTTACTGATCTTAATCAGTGACAGCAGCACACCTAACAGAAATCCCAGAACCAGACAAATGCCGGTCATTTTCAGGGTTGTCAATGCTCCGTGATATAAAAACGGCCAATACTGCCACACGCAGCTGAAATCAAGATTCATACCTTACTCCTCTCATGGAAAAGAGTCCGGCAAGCCGGACTCCATCATCAGACACAATTCCAGACGATCTGTTTGTGTAATTTAGTCCAGAATAAACTGCTCACTCAGATGATCTGCAATGATAGCATCCAGCTCGCCGTTCTCCATCATCTCTTTCAGAGTGCTGTTGAATGTCTCATAGTACGGAGACTCTTTCGGGAATCCGATTGCAAAGCAGTCATCTGTCTTGTCTAACAGGCTCATAGCCAGAGTATCATTGTTCTTCAGGAACTCGGTTGCGCCGGCGCCGTCTACGATGCATGCATCTACACGTTTGCTCTTTACTTCCTCGATACAGGCCGGGCTGCCCTGAATACCTACCGTCTCTGCGCCTTCAACGCTCTCAGCAACCTGCTGATAGTTGGTTCCGAATACATACGCGATCTTCTTGCCCTTCAGGGAATCCAGATCCGGATAGCTGTCCTCAGAACGATATACAATGGCATTTCTCGGATAGAAAAAGATCTCAGAGAAGTCCAGAGTCTGCTTACGCTCTTCGGTCGGTGCCATACCGCCGCTGCAGAAATCAATCTGTTTTGCCTGAATCGCTGCCATCAGGCTCTTGAACGGCATATCTACGAATTCTACTTCGCCGCCATTCTTCTCAACAACGGTTTTGATGATATCAATATTCATACCCACATAGGTCTTTTTGCCGTCTGCTGCCATCTCGATGGACTCAAAGGGTACAAATGTTGCGGAGCATCCTACCTTTACAGTCTTGCCGTTAAACGGATTCTCAGCAGATACTTCTGCTGCGCTCTCTGCTGCAGTGGTCTCTGCGGTGGTTTCTGCTGCAGTCGTTGCTGCCTCAGCTGCTGCAGTGGTTGCTGCAGTATCTGCCTTGCTGCCGCATCCGGTCAGCATTCCGATCGCCAGCATTGCGCTGACTGCCAGTGCCAGTCTCTTTTTCATCATAATTTCCTCCTCAGTAAGTACAAAATGTATAATCATGTAAACATGCGGATTATTATACCATAGAAGGAACAAACTTGCAATCCCCCTCTCTTGACTTCTTTTACCCCTCTCTTGACTTCTTTTACCTCCATGATATAATCGAACTGAAAAAATGATACAAAGGAGAATCTCCATGTCCTATCTGATTGATGGAAAGACCAATGGTCCCGCACTGTCCTGGCCGGATGGAAAGCGGATCGCCGTGATGGTAACATTTGATTATGATGCAGAATTTCTGCGTATTTCCCGTGCCGAATCAAAAGGCACTTCCATAGGTTTCACTGACTTTTCCCGTGGACAGTATGGTCCCTACGAGGGGCTGTCCCGCTGTCTTGATATGCTGGACACCACCGGCATCAAGTCCACCTTCTTCGTACCTGGCATTGTCGCAGAGACTTACCGGGATACGGTGTGCCAGATTCACCGGCGCGGCCATGAGCTTGCCTGCCACGGCTATATGCACGAGTCCCGGCGCGGCATTTCCCGTGAGGAAGAGTGCCACATTCTGGATCGGAGTGAAGCGGCTCTGATGGACATTACCGGTAAGAAGCCCTTGGGACACCGCGGACCGGAAAGCATCATCCACCCTTTCACACCTCAGCTGCTTCAGAAACGTGAATATTTATACAGTTCTTCCATGAAAGACTGCGACTGGCCCTATCTGTGGGAAGTGGATGGACAGACGCTTCCGCTGGTAGAACTTCCCTGTGATATTACCATGGATGATTTTACCTATTATTATTTCACCTTCAGCGATCCGGCTGTCCGAGCCATGTACACCAACCGGGAAGTTTTCCAGAACTGGAAGCAGGAATTCGATGCGTTGGCCGAGGAAGGCAACAAGCTTTTCATCTTGAAGCTTCATCCCCAGATGATCGGCCGTGCCAGCCGGATCGGCATGGTGGGAGAGCTGGTCACCTATATGCAGGCTCACGGTGCCTGGATCACTACCTGCGAGGAAGTGGCCAGGTATGTGCTTGATCAGTACACGAGAAGGGAGGTGATCTGACATGACACAATGGCCTGACAACAAACGAATCGCCATAATGCTGGCATTTGACATTGACGCCGAAACCATGTGGACCACCCGGGGCGACGGCAATGAAGATCACATCACCAACCTTTCCCGCGGTGCCTACGGTCCCAAGCAGGGCATCCCCCGCATTCTGGATATGCTGGATGTCCACCAGGTAAAAGCCACCTTCTTCATCCCCGGTGTTATTGCGGAAAAATATCCTCTGGTGGTACAGGAGATTGCCCGCCGTGGTCATGAGATCGGCTTCCACGGATATCTCCACGAAGAATTTACCAGCACCACCCGTGAGGAAGAAGATGCAACCATGCACCGCAGTGAGAAGATCATCGAAGATCTGACCGGGCAGAAAATGGCCGGACACCGGGCTCCGGGCGGCGTGATCCATGACTACAGCCTGGAGCTGTTTCTGGAGCACGGATATATCTACAGCTCTAACTGGCGGGACAGCGACGGCCCGTTCCTGCATCAGATTGATGGTAAAACCGTTCCTCTGGTAGAGCTTCCCAAGGATTCCATCTTCGATGACACCGCTTATGATTTTTACACAGATTCCGCACCGGAACGATACGAACTGAAATCACCGGACGAAATGTACGAAATCTGGAAAGAGGAGTTTGATTCTCTGGCAGACGAGGGACGTATGATCAACTTTGTACTTCACCCTCAGTTCATGGGGCGTGCCAGCCGGATTCAGATGCTCAGCCGCCTGATCGGATATATGAAGACCCACGGCGCATGGCTGGATACCAACAAAGCCGTGGCATCCTGGATTCTGGAGCAGAACGGCTTCGGCTCTGACCCGTCCAAAGTCCAGGAAACGCCAACCGGTCACTCAGAAACCTGGGATCCGCGGACCCATGTGTCTGCCAGGGAGAAACTGCTATGACATCCCGGGTTTCCTCCCAGGGAGACTCTCAGGACTCCATCTTCTCACCGGAAACAGAGCACCACATTCCTGCCACGATCATGAAACTGGCCTGGCCGGCGATTCTGGAGCAGTTTCTGATCTGCATGGCCACACTGATGGATACCGCCATGGTTGGTTCCATCGGTGCCGTGGCTACCGCATCGGTAGCCATCAACATCTCCACCGTATGGCTGATCAACGGATTCATCACCGCCATCAGTGCCGGCTTTTCCTTTCTGATCTCCCATGCAGTAGGAGAAGGGAATCCGGTAAAGATCCGCAGCATCACCTGTCAGTCCATCACCTGCTCCGTCCTTCTGGGCGGACTGCTGATGTTTGGAGTGGAACTTGTCTGTCATCCTCTTCCCATCTGGCTTGGAGCCGCAGAGGATGTCATTCCCCATGCCCAGCGTTATATGCAGATCATCGGGCTGGGACTGATTCCCCAGGCACTTTCCGTGGTTCTGTCCTCCGTATTCCGTTCGGCTGGAAACACCCGGATTCCCCTGGCTGCCAACTTAACGGCCAATGCCGCCAATGTGATCGGCAACTACCTGCTGATCTATCCGGTCCGCCAGATTCCCCTTGGAAGCATATCCATTCCCATGTGGGGAGCCGGACTTGGCACGGCAGGTGCCGCCCTCTCCACCTCCGCATCCCAGTTTCTGCTGGCAGGGATTCTTCTGTACATACTGGCAAAAAAATCCACTCCGGTTCAGATCCCGCTGTTTCACAGCCGATATCGCATCCAGAAACCTCTGTTTCTTCAGATGTGGCGCATCAGCTTTCCGGTTCTGCTGGAACGCCTGACACTGACCAGCGGCCAGATGGCTCTGACCGCCATGATTTCAACACTGGGAACGATTCCTCTGGCTGCTCACTATCTGACCAACCAGACAGAAGGACTTCTTTATTTGCCCGCCTACGGATTTTCCTACACCGCCACTGCGCTGGTCGGGCAGTCTCTGGGGGCAAAACGTGGGGATTTGGCCGACAAATTCGCCTGGAACATCTGCATCATCGGTTCGGTCGTGATCGTTGCTGCCTGCATTCCGGTGGCCATTCTGTCCGGTCCTGTCATCCGTCTGTTCAGCAATGACCCTCAGGTCATCGCTCTGGGTTCCCGGACACTGTTCATTGCCGCAGTCACCGAACTGTTTTTCAGCTTTTTCGTCATTACCTGCGGCATCTGCCGCGGTTCCGGGGATGTACGCTTCTCTCTGCTTGTCAGCATCATCGGCATGTGGGGGCTGCGGATCGGACTGGTCTACCTGGCCACCCGTCCTCTGCAAATGGGCATAACCGGTGTCTGGATTGCCATCGCCATCGACTGCTTCATCCGCATGGTGCTCTGTATCTGGCGACTGAAGAGCGGAAAATGGAAAGAGCATTTCATCTGAAACATTCATAAGGTACAAAATTCCCCCGGAGCTGCAGCGATGGCACTGAAAAACATACCATTTTTATTTTGACTTTAATAAAAAAGAAAAAATCCATCAGAGTTTTTATGATTCTGGTGGAGTTTTTTGTTAGGCGAAATATAAATTGCTTGTCTTTTTCGGATAAAGTTCTTATTTTTCATTCATTAATTTAAGGTCACCTCATTCTGGCGGCCTTTTTATATTTGGAATTGTGCGACGGGCGAAATGGCGTTCTTTTCACATAAATGCCGAGAAGAAAAGATGGGTAATGCAGCGATGGAAGAAGAGAAGTAAAGGAAGGAACGAGATATGTAGGTAATTAATAAGGAAACGATTGAAAAACTGAATCAGTGTTGACATAGACAGGTAGAAGTTATATCATAATAGAAAAGTTGAACAACTATTCAACCAATAGAAAAGAGGAATTTATATGTGCAAAACGGAAGCAGATACATATCAATGTGATTGTAACATTATACATGAGAAAGTTGTGGAAACCGTGCGCCAGGTAATGCCGGAGGAAGAAAAGTTTATGGATTTGGCAGACACTTTTAAGATATTCAGTGATTCAACAAGAATAAAAATTCTTTATGCATTGATGCAGGCAGAAATGTGTGTATGTGATATTTCTGCTTTAATCGGAATGACAAAGTCTTCGGTCTCGCATCAATTACGCATATTAAAACAGTCTAACCTTGTAAAATACCGGAAAGATGGAAGAATTGTTTATTATTCTATTGCAGATGAACACGTGAGATCTATATTTAATGAGGGCATGATGCATATATTAGAGCAGGAAATATAAGGAAACTGTATGGTTTTGTGTATAAAATCAGTTTGAAAATTCTAAACAGGAGAAATAGTTGATGAAAGAACGAATTCAACATCGGATGCTGGTTTTGCTGGTTTTGATGATTATTGCTGGAGGCATTTCTGTTTTTCTTAATAATGCAAGCTATAATCCGGATTTTTCAATGATAGATGCAATCAGTGGAGCTTCAAAAAAATCACATCGTGATAAAGGAAAAAGCGAGACTGTTTCTGCGTGGGGATATTCAAAAGACGATCTCGCTTTATCAGGAGAAGATTATACAGAAAGAATAATCCTAACAGCAGGGAATACCTACAAAATATTAGAAAATACAGCCACTGTTGGAAATGAGGATGATATCGTGCTTTTGTCTGATAAGGAAAATGAAGAATATCAGAAAGCAGTCAGGAATATATCGGACTATCTGAAAACGCAGGGATATCACGTCCGGATAAAAGAATGCAGTGAAATTATGATGCTGTCTTTTGTACATGCAGGCCATTTTGATATGTTTCTTATGAATGAGGAGGCGGCACAGTGAGAAAATGGAATAATATACTTGCAAGGGTCATCATTGTACTGTTTTTGCTTCATGCTCTTATGGGAAGTCTGATGTTGCTGGGACTTAGCACGATTTCTTTTCTGCCGCTTTCCTGGCTGCTGGTAATGGCTGTTGCTGTTCATGGGATCATGGGATTGATATCAACGCTTATGGCGGTAAAAAGTGGAAAAGCAAGCGGACGCTGGTATTTAAGACAAAATGCAGCGTTCTGGACAAAAAGAATATCAGGGATTGCGATTCTATTATTACTAGCCTTTCATGTAACGGCATATACAACAAGTGTGAATGGCAGATTTTTCTTAAAAGAATTTACTTTTGGACGGATGTTATCACAGATTTTATTTGTACTGGCAATTTTTATCCATTTAGCTGTAAGCATAAAATCTATGCTGATTGCAAAAGGAACAGTTAAATTCAAAGAAAGAACGTTTGATTGGCTGCTGGTATTATCTGTTATGATGCTTTTCTTTACGGCAGCAGTGGTTATTTATTATATTCGGTGGCAGATGTGAGAAAATGATGGAAGAAAAAATGATTATTATAGGAACTGGTGCAGCAGGATTAAGTGCAGCACTGGAATTCGCAAAAAATGGAGTAAAATCAATACTGGTATCCGATATGCCTTCGGAGCGGGCGCAGTCAGTAATGGCGGAAGGTGGTATTAATGCTGCAGTCAATACAGAAAAAGATTCACCGAAATTTCATGCAGAAGAGACTATGAAAGCGGGAAGATACATAGCAGATCCAAAAGCGGTGGCCCAGATGACTGAAGCGGCACCACAGATCATTGAAACACTGTTTTCGGAAGGAATGTCTTTTACGCTGAATGAAGATGAAAGACCGGATGCCAGGGCATTTGGAGGGCAGTCTGTAAAAAGAACTTTTTTTGCAGCTGCGAATACGGGAAAACAGTTAATGTATGTTCTGATAGATCAGGTTCGCAGATATGAAGCAGAGGAAATCATTGAACGCTACACCGGATGGTCATTTCTGAAACTGCTGTATGACGGTGCTCAGGCATATGGTTGTGTATTAGTTCATCCGATAACACAGGAAAAGAAGAATTTTTATGGAAAAGTCCTGATTACGTCCGGCGGACTGAATGGGATGTTTGGTAATGCTACCGGTTCTGTCAGAAATACAGGAGCTGTGTCAGCAAATCTTTTTGCTTCCGGGGTAAGATTTGCAAACGGAGAATTTATACAGTATCATCCGACGACTGTAAAACTTCACGGAAAAAATATGCTGATTACAGAGGCTGTACGAGGCGAAGGCGGCAGACTGTATGTTCTGGAAAATAATAAACCGGTTTATTTTATGGAAGAAAAATATCCGGAATTAGGTAATCTTATGCCGAGAGATGTAATTGCAAGAGAAGAATGGATGCACATGGAACAGGGAAAACAAATCTATCTTGATATGAGTCATCTGGATAAAGAAGTATATGAAAAGAGGTTAAAAGGAGTTATTGACGACTGTATCCGTTTTCTTGATCTTGATCCAAGAAAAGAACCGATTCCGGTATTGCCTGGAATCCATTATTTTATGGGTGGTATCTGGGTGGATACAGATCATCGTACATCTATGAGGAATCTTTATGCAGCCGGGGAATGTGCATGTCAGTATCATGGTGCAAATCGTCTGGGTGGAAATTCACTTCTGGGAGCATTATATGGAGGAAGTGTTGCTGCAAAATCGGCAATGAAAGATGAGAGTATCGTGGAAAACATGAAACCGATGCCAGATGCTGTGGGCAGAAGAGCAGATGCTGCAGGCAGTTATGCTGAAAACTGGAAGCAGTTACAGGAAATTATGAAAAACGGGCTTGGAATCGTACGCTGTGAGGAAACACTGAAGAAAACACTGGCAGATATAGATAACCTGTTGGAAAAAGTAGAAAGGGAATACGACAGCAGTGCAGAAGAAGTGGAAAATCAGGCACTTTCAGACTGCTGTCTGCTGGGAAAAGCAATGTTGATGTGTGCAATGGAACGTAAGGAAAGTCGTGGATCACATATCAGAAGTGATTATCCGGCAGAATGTGAGAAATATCAGAAGCAGACGATCGCAGAATATGTCACTGGAAAGATTCAGATTCATTTTCAGAAGGCGGGTGAATAAGAATGACGATTGAAATTTCTGTAAAAAGGCAAAAAAGTAAAGCTGAAAAACCATATATACAGAAGTTCCTCTATACAGGAGACGGAAATTTGTCGATCGCTGACTGGCTGACAGAAACAAATCAGAAAGAGGCAAAGGCAGATCGTATTGCATGGGAATGTGGTTGCCTGGAAAAAAAGTGCGGTGCCTGTGCGATGCTTGTGAATGGTTATCCTGTGCTGGCGTGCAGCGTGTTCTTAAAGAAGACAGTAAAGCATGGAAAGATCTTACTGGAACCTTTTCGTAAATTCCCGCTTATTAAGGATCTTGTCGTTGATCGAAGCACGATTTTTGATACCATGAAACACATGAAAGTGTGGATAAGTGAAAAAAATTCCTCCGATTATTTATGGGATCGGGAACTACAGTACAAAGCCGGTCAATGTCTGCAATGTGGCTGCTGCCTTGAAGTTTGTCCTAATTTTCTGGCCGGGAAAGAATTTGCAGGGGCTTCTGCAATGGTAGAAGCGTATCGGGCAATTGAACAGAATGATTGGGATGGTCACAGAAATGAAATGAAACAGGAATATCGAAAACATTTCTTTACATACTGTGGGCAGTCGCTTTCCTGTAAATCAGTCTGCCCCCAAAGTTTGCCGTTAGATACAATTCAGGCAAGGGTAAATGGATATAAATAAGAATGAATAATTTCTATGTGATGTGTCTGTAAAATGAAAGATGTCTGTTCAAGTGGATCAGGTAAACGGCTTTGACCCTTTGTAAGTTCAGGTTTTGTCATTTCCGTAATTCGTAACTGTTCAGTACCCTCACAGTTACGGGCAAAAATCCATTGAAAACTGCCTTCGGCAATGGGATTTTTGCCTGCAAGCCCATGTTTTCATACGGTCATCGCAGTGAATGCGCAGACCTACTGAACAGTTACATTTTAATAATATATTTTCAAAGAAAGAGAAGATAATTAGATATGCATCTGGAAGGATTATTTGTCGGAATTTTTACGTTTCTTGTTATCGGAGGTTTTCATGGAATTGTGGTTAAAACAGAATATTATTTCAGTAAACGCGTTTGGCCGCTATTCCTAATTTTGGGTGTGTCTTTTCTGATACTGTCTTTATGGATCAAGAATATCGTTGTTGGAAGTATTATAGCAGTATTTGGTGTTACCTGCCTCTGGAGTATTAAAGAACTTTTTGAACAGGAAAAACGCGTACAAAAAGGTTGGTTTCCAGAAAATCTAAAACGAAAAAGGAGAGAAGAGGAAAAACAAAGAAGAAAAAAGGTAAGCGCTGAATAACCCACCGTCTTTCCATTCCAGCTAATTCATGAGACAATCATTCTAATCCAAGTGAGTTAAGACATTGGACAAGTTTGGTTCAAAGTGAAGCAGCACTCTGTACGATAATGGGCAGATCATGGAATACGCTCTGGCGACCGGCATGACAGATACCGGCATGACCGGGGATCATTACCGCATCTGGCTGATGGATCACCCGAAACTGCAGGTATACAATGATCTGCACAAACTGTCTTACGTAGAAGTAAAACTGGATAGCGGAAGTAACTATTTTGCCGACCCGGCACAGATGACAGATCGCATGGTCAATTACTTACAGTCCCGTTTCGAGTCCGGAAAATATGCATACGTGACTTTTCCGAAAGACACTAACACCAAGTGGCTGACGAAGACATGGCTGGAGGATCATGTCGGTGGAACCGGATACAATTATGTACAGTACGAAGCGACCCGTGACGATACTTATGACACGATCCTGATCAAGAATCCATCCACTATTTTGAACAATGAAGAAGCAGCCAAAAAACTGCAGGAAGCACTGACAGCCAGCGGACAGGCTGCTATCATATCAAGGGGAAAAGCAGTTGCTTACCTGATAGAACAGGCCAGAAAACAGGAAACCACAGTAACCGTTGTCTATGCGGGAACCGATGAATCCATCATGGTAGGCGAGGATGTAAAGAACGCAACCGGCGTGAAAGAAATCAACCGTTGCAATGTAAAAACGGAAAAAATACGTGTGGATGGCCAGATGTATACCATCCGTACCTACACGCTTGCTTATACATCCTTAAAGGATGTTCTGATTAGCAGCCTGGAATCCGACAATGCAAATCTGATCGTGGATATCGCAAATGGAATCAACGCAAACGGAAAGACCCTGGAAGAAGTATATACGGACCGTATTCAAAATGCTCACGGAACCGTCAGCTTTGATCTTGTGTTAAAGGGCTCTAATGATGGAGATTATATGCAGAGATTTAAAAACATGATCGCCGATAACGGGATTAAATTGCAGGGCAAGGTAACACGTGATGCGAAAGTTAGAAACACCGAATACAATGGCGTTATTTATTATGTAAACCGCTATTTCTATGTGTGCCTTTCCGGAAAAGATGATATTATCAATAAAATGGCAGAGAAATACCATAACGCCAAGGTGATCACGTTTACAAATACAACGGATACAGCCAAGAAGATTTTCGAGTACACGAAAAAGGTATTTCTGGACGCGAGAGTTTCTCAACAAGACAAAGAGACGGTACATGCATATTATGTGATTGATCTTTCTGAAGGTACGACCGATGATACGAATAAGTTAAGAGGAACATTGAAGATCCGGAAGGAAGCTGGTGAAGATCTGTCAAATACGGAATACTCGATTTTTTATCCGGCTATCAACAATCGGATGATTTATATTTCATTGCGGAAATCAAAAAAAGCGAAAATAAATAGGTTGTATTCCACCTAGAATAGTAATACAATATAAATGAAAGAGAGGTGTTTATCATGACAATCGATACAAACACAATGATTTCTATCACAGAAGCGAATCAGAATTTTTCTAAAGTAGCTAGAGTAGTAGACGAACATGGAACGGCTGTGATTTTGAAGAATAATGTTCCTCGATATCTGGTTATTGATTTCAGCAAAGCAGAACAAATGAAAGTAGCGTCTACAGAAGATGTCCTTTCTATATCAGAACGATTGATTCAGAAAAATATGGAAGCGTATGAGGTGCTTGCGAAATGAAAACTTAAAACAAATACCCTGGTCTGTACCTCCCGCTCCTTATCGCCTGTACAACCGGATGCCGGATCAGCGAATTGATCGCTCTGCGTTTTCAGGATGTGGATTATCATAAAAAGGTGCTCCATGTGACTGCGCAAGCGGGACGCCCCATAGACATATCCGGGCTTGAAAAAGGCAGCAGGACAAAACAACGTCTTTTCCTGATTTTTGAGGTTCCTGGATTTGACGAATATTCGGAAAACTTAATAAAAAGTTCGACGATAGAAGCTCGAAAAATCGCTTCCCGGAAAGAATCTGTTGCGGAAACGCGAGAAATACCGTATAATAATGCGGTCTGATCTGTACATTTAGAACGGATTTGTCCGTAAAATGATGGAAAATCCGAATTGTGCGTATTTCAGAAACAATTTTTTTGTCGTAAGAGCGAAAAATATTATGTAAACTGTCTGTGAGAAAAAAACACTTGACAAGAATTTGTGTTTTTGCACTTACGGAGAAGAACTAAAAAAGAACAAAAAAGAACCAAAAAAACAGCGATGAACACATCGACAAAAACGTGAGAAATGTAGGTAAAATAAGGTTTTATGAGAAAATTAGCATTGAGTGATGAGATCCTCTTATCGGTGCAGCAGCCTGCTCGGTATCTGGGTAATGAAATGAACGTGGTCATGAAAGATTCGTCCCTTGTGGACATTCGGTATGCCTTTTGTTTCCCGGACGTTTACGAAATTGGTATGTCCCACCTGGGCATGCAGATCCTGTACGCGATGTTTAACAAGCGGGAGGATGTCTGGTGTGAGCGCCTGTTTTCCCCGTGGACAGACCTGGACAAGGTGATGCGGGAGCAGCATATCCCGCTGTTTGCGCTGGAATCCCAGGATCCGGTGAAGAATTTTGACTTTCTGGGCTTTACCATCCAGTATGAGATGTGTTACACCAACATCCTGCAGGTGCTGGATTTAAGCGGCATTCCGCTGCATGCGGCAGACCGTACCGGGGAAGACCCGATTGTTATTGGCGGAGGCCCGTGTGCCTACAACCCGGAGCCGCTGGCCACATTTTTTGATATGTTCTACATCGGCGAAGGCGAGACCCAGTACGACGCGCTCTTTGACCTTTACAAAGAGAACAAGAAAAATGGCGGCAGCAGAATGGATTTCCTGGAGGCAGCAGCCAAGCTTCCAGGCATCTATGTGCCGATGTTTTACGATGTGGCTTACAAGGAGGATGGCACCATTGCCTCCTTCACTCCGAACAAAGAGGGCATTCCGGCCACCATTACCAAGGAACTGGTTATGGACATGAACGATGTTCCGTATCTGGAGAAGCCGGTTGTTCCTTATTTAAAGGTTACCCAGGACCGCGTGGTGCTGGAGATCCAGCGCGGCTGCATCCGCGGATGCCGTTTCTGCCAGGCGGGCAACATTTACCGTCCGCTCCGGGAACGCAGCCTGGAGTTTTTAAAGGATCACGCGTATAAGATGTTAAAGAGCACCGGACACGAGGAAATTTCCTTAAGCTCCTTAAGTTCCAGTGACTACACCCATCTGAAAGAGATCGTAAACTTCCTGATCGAGGAGTTCCAGGGCAAGGGCGTAAACATTTCCCTGCCGTCCCTGCGAATTGACGCTTTCTCCCTTGATGTCATGAGCAAGGTTCAGGACATCAAGAAGAGTAGCCTGACCTTTGCGCCGGAGGCTGGTACCCAGCGTATGCGTGATGTCATCAACAAAGGTCTGACCGAGGAGATCATCTTAAAGGGTGCTGCTGAGGCCTTTCACGGCGGATGGAACCGCGTAAAGCTCTACTTTATGCTGGGACTTCCGACCGAAACCAGAGAGGATATGGAGGGCATTGCCCTGTTATCCGAGAAGGTAGCAGAGCTTTACTACGATGAGATTCCGAAGGAGCAGCGCAACGGCAAGGTGCAGGTGGTAGCAAGTTCTTCCTTCTTTGTGCCGAAGCCATTTACCCCGTTCCAGTGGGCACAGATGTGTACCAAGGAAGAGTTCCTGGAGCGCGCTTACATCGTAAAAGATAAGTTCAAGGAAATGTTAAATCGCAAGAGCTTAAAATACAACTACCATGAGGCAGACCTGACGGTGCTGGAGGGTGTTCTGGCCCGCGGTGACCGCAAGGTGGCTTCTGTCGTGGAAGAGGTATACAAGAACGGTGCCATGTTTGATTCCTGGGGCGAGTATTTCAACAACGATACTTGGATGCAGGCCTTTGAGACCTGCGGCGTTGACCCGGATTTCTATACCGTAAGAGAAAGAAGCCTCGATGAGATCTTCCCGTGGGATTTCATTGACGCGGGTGTGACTAAGGAGTTCTTAAAACGCGAGTGGCTGACTGCACTCGGTGAAAAGGTAACTCCGAACTGCCGCCAGCAGTGTTCCGGCTGCGGCGCAAGAAAATTTGGAGGAGGTGTCTGCTTTGAAGATAAGAATTAAATTTGCCAAGGAAGGCACCATGAAATTCATCGGCCATCTGGATATCATGCGTTATTTCCAGAAGGTCATGCGCCGGGCCGATGTGGACATCCGCTACAGCGAGGGCTTCAGCCCGCATCAGATCATGTCCTTTGCGGCACCGCTGGGCGTGGGACTGGAAAGCCGCGGCGAGTATGTGGATATTGAAGTGCTGAGCACCGATTCTTCCAAAGAGATGCTTCGCCGCATCAATGAGAATATGGTCGAGGGCATGGAGGCGCTTTCCTATAAAGCACTTCCGGATGACGCCGGAAACGCCATGTCTTTAGTAGCTGCAGCCGATTATGAGGTCCGCTTCCGGGAAGGCTACGAACCGGCTGACCTGGACGCATTCTTTGCCGGGATTCCGACGTTCCTGGAGCAGGAAGAAATCGTCATCGTAAAAAAGACCAAAAAGGGAGAGCGCGAGGTGAATATCCGTCCGCAGATCTACCAGATGGAAGCCCGCCCGGATCATGTAATCTTTTTACAGATTGCAACCGGAAGCGCGGCAAACTTAAAGCCGGATGCCGTCCTTCGTGCTTATGCAGAAAGCCGCGGTGAGGCTCTGGGCGAGTTTGCCCTGATGGTGACCCGCCTGGAAGTATACGCAGACAAGGGAACAGAAGAGGAACACGAATTTGTAACCCTGGATTCATTTGGAGAAGACATTGAATAAATTGATCGTCACCCGATGGAACAGTCGCGTCCTGACCGCTCTGGTTTCAGAGAAAGCAACCATAGAGCTGGGACTTGTGGACACGGCCTCCATTCTGGGCAATATTTATATTGGAAAAGTAAAAAAGATCGTCAAAAACTTAAATTCCGCTTTTGTGGATTTCTCAGAAGGCCGCACCGGCTATTACAGCCTCACGGATAACAAGGTCACGCTGTTTGCCGACGGCCATGAGGGAAAACTCAAAGAGGGCGATGAAATCATTGTACAGGTGGCAAAGGATGCCGTGAAGACCAAGGATCCGGTTCTTACTGGAAACCTGAATTTTTCCGGTAAGTATGCGGTTCTGACTACCGGAAAACGGATCATTGGATTTTCGTCCAAGATTGAGGACCGGGAGTGGAAGGAAGCCATGCGCCCGCAGATCGAGGTGCTTCTTGAGGGTAAGGATACCGGCATCATCATCCGCACAAACGCATATGGACAGGAAACAAAGCTCCTTCGGGAGCTTTCGGCGTTACTGGAACAGTATGAGCGAGTCATGAACAACGCCCGATACCGCACCTGCTACAGCCTGCTTCACGAGGCAGAGCCGGATTATATTAAGAGCCTGAGAAACAGCCCGTCCGGAAGCCTGGAGGAAGTGGTGACTGACCAGCCGGATCTTTACGCGCGTCTACAGGAATATTTTGAAGTTTCAGATATTTTCGAGACCACCGGGCTGCGTTTTTATGAGGACAAGCTCTTAAGCCTGACGAAGCTTTACTCCCTGGATCACGAGATGGAACAATCTTGTCAGAAAAGGGTATGGCTAAAGTCCGGCGGATATCTTATAATAGAGTGCACGGAGGCTATGGTGGTCATTGACGTCAACACCGGAAAGTATTCCGGCAAGAAGAATCTCGCTGACACCATCCGTCTCATCAATCTTGAGGCCGCAAAGGAAATCGCGCATCAGCTGAGACTGCGCAATCTGTCCGGCATCATTATGGTGGATTTTATTGATATGGACACGGAAGAGGACAAAACGCTCCTTATGGATACCTTACGGGCGGCGGTACGTCCGGATCCGGTGAAAACAACCGTCATTGACATGACACCGCTGAATCTGGTGGAAATGACACGCAAGAAAGAAAAAAGACCTCTCTGGGAACAGATCGCGCAGGTTCAGAAAAATCTGTGACAAGATTACGATGGGAAAGCAAAGGGGATGTAACATGAAGATTATCATTGTGGGCTGCGGCAAGGTAGGACTTACCCTGACCGAACAGCTGAATAATGAGGGACACGATATTACCGTCATCGACAAGGACGGCTCCAAGCTCCGTTCCGTTACGGATAATATCGATGTCATGGGTGTGGAAGGAAATGGCGCAATTTATCAGGTGCAGATGGAGGCTGGTATTAAAGAAACGGATCTTTTGATTGCCACCACCAACTCCGATGAGTTAAATATGCTCTGCTGCCTGATCGCGAAAAAGGCAGGTAACTGCCATACTATCGCGCGAATCCGAAACCCGGAGTACGCCAACGAGGTACAGTATATCCGGGAGGAGTTAAACCTTTCCATGGCCATCAACCCGGAGCTGGCTGCAGCCACGGAGATTGCCAGACTGTTAAAATTCCCGTCAGTCATCAAGATCGATGCCTTTGCCAAGGGCCGTGTCGAGCTGATGAAGTTTATCATTCCGGATAATTCCGTGCTGGACAACATGCAGGTTTACGAGGTGGGACCGCGTCTGCACTGCAGCATCCTGATCTGTGCTGTAGAACGCGGTGCGGATGTCATCATCCCTGGCGGTAATTTCCGCCTGCAGAAAGGAGATAAAATTTCCTTTGTTGCATCGTCGTCCCAGGCATCCGAATTTTTCCGGCAGGTCGGTATTTCCAACACCACAGTCCGGACTGCTATGCTGGTAGGCGGTGGAAAGATCAGCTATTATCTGGCCAAAATGTTAGAGGACACTGGCATCAAAATTAAAATTATCGAGCAGGATCTGGCCCGCTGCCATGAACTGAGTGAACTGCTGCCAAAGGCCATGATCATTCACGGAGATGGTTCCGACCAGCAGCTTCTGATGGAAGAGGGCATTACCCAGACCGAGTCCTTTGCGGCGCTGACCGGCTTTGATGAAGAAAATATCATGCTGTCTCTCTATGCAGCCAGCGTATCAAAAGCCAAGCTTGTAACCAAGATCAACCGTATTGCCTTTGAAAATATCATCCAGCAGATGAATCTCGGCAGCATCATTTATCCGAAGATGATCACAGCAGACGGCATCATCCGTTATGTCCGCGCCATGCAGAATTCCATGGGAAGCAATGTCGAGACCCTGTACAAGATCGTGCAGAACAAGGCGGAGGCGCTGGAGTTCCGCGTTGGAAAAGATGCGCCGCTCATTGGCATACCGCTGGAAAAGCTTTCCTTTAAAGATAACCTGCTGATCGCCTGCATCAACCGCGGCGGACAGATTATCACCCCACGCGGTAAAGATACCATCGAACCGGGAGATACCGTAATCGTGGTTACCACGCATTCCGGACTGAAGGATTTAAAGGATGTCTTAAAGTAGAGGGATGGGTGAACGATGAATATTGGAATTGTATTTTATTTTCTGGGATGGGTTCTCGGGATCGAAGGCATTTTAATGATCCTTCCCTGTGTAGTGGCACTGATTTACCAGGAACCCAGCGGTTTCTATTTTCTGGGTGTGGCGCTGTTTTGCGGCATCAGCGGATGGCTGCTGGCCCATAAAAAGTTAAAGAGTACCGTATTTTACGCCAAAGAAGGATTCGTGGCCGTATCGCTTAGCTGGATCGTGTTAAGTTTCTTCGGCGCGCTGCCGTTTTTCTTAAGCGGAGAGATTCCGCTTCTGGAGGACGCACTGTTTGAAGTCATTTCCGGCTTTACCACCACCGGAGCCAGTGTGCTGTCAGATGTGGAGGCCTTAAGCCGCTGCATGCTGATGTGGCGAAGCTTCACCCACTGGATTGGCGGCATGGGTGTGCTGGTCTTCATTCTGGCGGTACTTCCGCTGGCCGGAGGCTACAACATTCACATTATGAGAGCGGAAAGCCCGGGGCCTTCTGTGGGCAAGCTGGTTCCGCGAGTCCGCACCACAGCAAAGATTCTGTACCTGATCTATCTGTTCATTACCGTCGTACAGATTATTCTGCTGCTGTTTACCGGCATGCCGTTATTCGATTCCATGGCCATGAGCTTTGGTACCGCAGGTACCGGAGGCTTCGGCATCGTCAACAGCAGCTGCGGCGATTACACATCCCTGCAGCAGTGGATCTTTACCATTTTTATGATCCTGTTCGGTGTGAATTTTAATGTGTATTACCTGTTTCTGATCCGCAAGCCGAAGGATGCCCTGCGCTGCGAGGAGATGAGAGGATATCTCGGGATCATCCTGGTAAGCACGCTGCTTATCACCTGGAATATCCGCGGCATGTTCCCGGATATCCTGACTGCATTAAAGCACGCGGCATTCCAGGTCGGATCCATCATCACCACGACCGGTTATTCCACCACGGACTTTGATCTGTGGCCCGGCTTTTCCCGGACAATCCTTGTGTGCCTGATGTTTATCGGTGCCTGTGCCGGAAGTACAGGCGGCGGAATTAAGGTATCACGTATTGCCATTGCCGTGAAAACTGTGAACAAGGAGCTCTCCTCCCTGATCCACCCGCGAAATGTCAAGGTACTAAAATATGAAGGAAAGGCCATTGAGCACAATGTGCTGCGTTCCATCAATACGTACCTGGTAGCCTATATCCTGATCTTTACAGTGTCCCTGCTGCTCATCAGCCTGGACAACTTTGATCTGACCACGAATTTTACGGCTATAGCGGCAACCTTAAACAACATCGGTCCGGGACTTTCCAAAGTCGGGCCGACCTGCAACTTCGGTATTTTCAGCCCCCTCAACAAATATATCCTGATGTTTGACATGCTGGCAGGCCGCCTGGAGCTGTTCCCGATGCTGCTTTTGTTTGCCCCGCGTACCTGGATGAGAGAGTAGCAGACACCACGTACGTTTCCCATACTCAGGGCTGCAGCCGCGCGGCAAAAAACTTTGAAAAAAGTTGAAATACAGGATTGACAGCCGCATGGTTTCATGCTAATATACATGAGTATGTGCCGCACAGCGAGGTTTGAAAGTTCCGAGTCCATCGGATCCGGACACCGAAACTGGCGAGTAATGATAATAGGAGGTGCCATATGTACGCGATTATTGCAACAGGTGGTAAGCAGTACAAAGTAGCAGAAGGCGATATCATTAAGGTTGAAAAGCTTGGTGTAGACGCTGGCGAAACCGTTACGTTTGACCAGGTTCTTGCAGTTAACAACGGAGAGTTATCCATCGGATGCCCGACTGTAGCAGGTGCAACTGTTACCGGAACCGTAGTTAAAGAGGCAAAAGCAAAAAAGGTGATCGTTTACAAGTATAAGAGAAAATCTGGCTATCATAAAAAGAATGGTCACAGACAGCTCTTTACCGAGATCAAGATCGACAAGATCAATGCTTAATTAATCATGATTAACGTAACCGTATCTGTTGATTCCGACCATCGTTATCATGGAATTTCTTTTCTGGGTCATGCTGGTTATGCAGATGACCATCAGGATGGACAGGAGCTGGTTTGTGCAGCTGTGTCTGCCCTGACCCTTAACATGGCAAACTCTGTGGAACACTTCACGGAAGACCAGTTTGAGGCAGATGAGGACGAGCAGTCCGGGATGTTCCGTTTCCGGTTTACCGGAACGATTAGTCCGGAAGCAGCACTCCTTATGAATTCTCTTGTACTCGGCTTAGAGGACATTGAGGAAACATACGGAGAACCGTATATAAAAATTCGATTTGAGGAGGTGTAAGAGATGTTTAAGATGAACCTTCAGTTATTCGCTCATAAAAAAGGTGTAGGTTCTACCAAGAACGGTAGAGATTCCGAGTCCAAGAGACTTGGCGCTAAAAGAGCAGATGGTCAGTTCGTATTAGCTGGTAACATTCTTTACAGACAGCGCGGTACTAAGATCCATCCGGGTCTGAACGTAGGACGCGGCGGCGATGATACTTTATTCGCTACTGTAGACGGCGTTGTAAGATTTGAGAGAAAGGGCAGAGACAAAAAGCAGGTTTCTGTATACCCGAGAACAATCAACGAATAATGACACTGACAGGGCTTCATACTGGTAACTAGTATGAAGCCCTTTTTTGCCAGAGACGTAAAAGAACGTGTTTTTTTGCGTTCACCGATATACAGAAAGGATTTAGGTGAATCCATGTTTGCAGATAATGCAAAAATTTTTATCAAATCAGGAAAAGGCGGAGACGGCCATGTAAGTTTCCGCAAAGAATTGTTTGTGCCGGCAGGCGGCCCTGACGGCGGTGATGGAGGAAAAGGCGGAGACATCATTTTTGAGGTGGATCCGGGTTTAAATACATTAACAGATTTTCGTCACGTTCGGAAATATGTAGCACGAGATGGAGAACAAGGCGGCAAGAAGCGGTGCCACGGTGCCAATGCAGAGAACCTGGTGATCAAAGTTCCGGAGGGAACCGTCATCAAGGACTTTGAGACTGGCAAGGTCATCGCGGATATGTCCGGTGAAAATAAACGCGAAACCATTTTACGGGGCGGCAAGGGCGGCCTCGGCAATATGAACTTTGCAACCCCGACCATGCAGGCACCAAAGTACGCACAGCCGGGTCAGCAGGGCCATGAGCTCTGGGTTCAGCTGGAATTAAAGGTCATTGCGGACGTTGGTCTGGTCGGCTTCCCAAACGTAGGAAAATCCACCCTTCTTTCCCGCGTTTCCAACGCAAAACCGAAGATTGCAAACTATCATTTCACAACCTTAAACCCGCATCTGGGCGTGGTTGACTTAGACGGCGGAGCAGGCTTTGTTATGGCAGATATTCCGGGCCTCATCGAGGGAGCTTCCCAGGGCATCGGCCTTGGCCATGATTTCCTGCGCCATATTGAGCGCTGCCGCGTACTGGTCCATGTGGTAGACGCCGCAGGTACCGAAGGACGTGACCCGATTGCGGATATCCGTGCCATCAACGCAGAGCTGGAAGCATACAATCCGGAGCTGTTAAAGCGTCCGATGGTCATTGCAGCCAACAAGATTGATGCTGTTTACTCTGAGGACGAGGATCCGGTAGAGATTCTGAAACAGGAGTTTGAGCCAGAGGGCATCAAGGTATTCCCGATCTCCGCAGTCAGCGGTAAGGGCGTGAAGGAGCTGTTATACGCAGTATATGAGCTTCTTAAGACCGTCAATCTTGACCCGGTCATCTTCGAGAAGGAATTCGAGATCGAGTACGCCGGTGACCGCAACCTGCCGTACACGGTAGAGCAGAACGAGGATGGTGAATTCGTGGTAGAGGGACCGCGCATCGAGAAGATGCTGGGCTACACGAACCTGGAGTCTGAGAAGGGATTCCAGTTCTTCCAGAAATTCTTAAAAGAGAATGGCATTTTAGACGAGCTTGAGGCCGCTGGCATCAAAGAGGGCGATACCGTCCGCATGTACGGCCTTGCATTTGATTATTATAAATAACAGGAGATAAAACATGACAAGCAAGCAGAGATCCTATTTAAAGGGACTGGCTATGACCATGGACCCGATTTTCCAGATCGGTAAGTCCAGCGTGACTCCGGAGCTGACTGCAGCCATTGCAGAGGCACTGGAGGCCCGCGAGCTGATCAAGATCACGGTCTTAAAGAACTGCCTGGACGACGGACGTTCCATCGCAGAAGTACTGGCTGAGCGCACCCGTTCCGAGGTCGTTCAGGTTATCGGCAAGAAGATCGTTCTTTACAAGCCGGCCAAAGACGAGGCAAAGCGCAAGATCGTTCTGCCTTAATCATCATTAGAAATGTGATTACCATTTTGCGAAGGGAGTGTGAGATGCTTGGCCAAGATCGGAATTATGGGCGGAACGTTTGATCCGATCCACAACGCACATCTGATGCTGGGCAGACAGGCATGGGAAGAATACGGACTGGATGAGGTCTGGTTCATGCCGTCTCACACCCCTCCGCACAAAACAGACCATCTGGTAACCGATACCAAAGACCGCTGCGAGATGGTAAAACTTGCGATTGCGGAATATCCTTATTTCCGTTTTTCAGATTTTGAGATTTCCCGAACAGGCAATACCTATACAGCCCAGACGCTGCAGCTTTTAAAAGAAGCATACCCGGAACATACCTTTTTCTTTATCGTGGGTGCGGATTCCCTGTACCACATCGAAAGCTGGTATCATCCGGAACTGGTGTTAGGGCATGTTACAATTCTGGCCGCAGGCCGTGAATGTGAGGATGCCTCCTGCTCGTTAGAAGAACAGGCAGAATATCTGAGAAACAAATACGGAGCCGCAATTTTTCTTTTACACAGCGATACCATGCATGTTTCTTCCCAGGAACTTCGGGAGCGGGAAAACCTCGGGCTTGGAATCGGAGATCTGGTTCCGGCCAGCGTGGAGCGCTACATCAGAGAACACGGCCTGTATCAACATCCTGACCGTAAGGAGGATATATTATGATAACAGAACAGATCATTACCCTGCGCAAGCAGTTAAAATCCAAGCTGGATCCCATGCGCTTTGAGCATTCTGTAAGCGTATCGTTCACCTGCACCGCGCTGGCTATGCGCTATGGCTATGACATTCAGAAGGCAGAGCTTGCCGGGCTCATGCACGACTGTGCCAAGCGGTTTACAGACAGTGAGCTGATCCAGAAATGCCAGAAGCATGGAGTAGCACTGACAGAGGCGGAAATCAAGGCACCTGCTGTGATCCACGCAAAATATGGTGCTTATCTGGCAGAGAATAAATACGGCATTCAGGACCCGGAGATCATCTCCGCCATTGCATGTCACACCACCGGAAAACCGGACATGACAACCCTGGACAAAATCTTATACATCGCCGACTACATTGAGCCGCGCAGGGACAAGGCAGACAATCTGCCCCAGATGCGTTACCTGGCCTTCCAGGATCTGGATGAGACTATGTACGAGATTTTAAAAGGAACCCTGCAATATCTTGGCAAAAAGGGAAGTACCATCGATCCGATGACCATGCAGGCCTTTTCCTATTTTGAAGAGGTCATGAAACAGAAAGAAAATAAAAAATAGTGGCCTGTGACCGGCATTTTCAGTCATAAATGACCGGATGCAGGCAGATCAGAAGAAAAGGAGAAAACGAATGAGTCAGGCAAATGAAATGGTAAAACTGGCCATCACGGCCCTGGAAGATAAAAAAGGCGAAGATATCCGCGTGATCGACATCCGCGAGGTATCCGTTCTGGCTGATTACTTCCTCATCGCGAGTGGTTCCAACGGAAACCAGGTTCAGGCTATGGCCGACAACGTGGAAGAGGAGCTTGGCAAAGCCGGATACCCGTGCAAGCAGGTAGAGGGATACCAGAGCGCGAACTGGATCCTCATGGACTATGGCGATATCATCGTGCATGTATTCGATAAGGAGGATCGCCTGTTTTACGATCTGGAGAGAATCTGGCGCGACGGTAAGATCATGGAGGCTAGCGAGTTCGCGGAGTAATTCCCATCAGGATTCAATCGGAACATGTGCTATAGCACATGTTCTCCCACAGGCATATAGAGAAAGCCGGAGACTGAACACCATACATTTGGTATCAGTTTCCGGCTTTTGTCATGCTATGATATACGGTTTTTCAAAATTCTATTCCACGGTTACCGACTTCGCCAGGTTTCTCGGCTGGTCTACATCCAGATTCTTTCCGAGAGAAGCATAGTAGGCAATAAGCTGCAATACTACGGCAATTGGGAATACGGTGAAGCGGTCATCGACATCCGGAATACGAATCCGGATATCGGCCAGATTGTCATCCACCACAGAACCTTCTTTGGTCAGCAGGATCACAAAGGCGCCGCGGGCTTTGACTTCCCGGATATTGGAAATGGTCTTGGAGAACACATGCTCCTGGGTCGCAATGGCAATAACCGGTACCTGGTCAGAAATCAGGGCAATGGTGCCGTGCTTTAATTCACCGGCTGCGTAAGCCTCCGCGTGAATGTAGGAGATTTCCTTCAGCTTCAGGGCACCCTCTAAGGAGAAAGCGTAATCCAGGCCACGGCCGATAAAGAACGCATCCAGGCTCTGGATGATGTGGGAAACGACGCCCTTGATCATCTGTTCCTGTGCGATCATGGTCTCCATAGCCGGGATCACATCCAGCAGGTCGGAGAGGAAGTCCATAGCCTGTTTTTCGGTAAATTTACCGCGAACCAGTGCCATGCGGCAGCCGATCATGTAAAGGGCGGCAAGCTGTACAGAGTATGCTTTGGTGCTGGCCACGGCAATCTCCGGGCCTGCATGGGTGTAGAGCACATAATCGCTTTCTCTTGCGATGGTGGAACCCTTCACATTTACAATTGCCAGGGTCTTGGATCCGTATTCATGGGCCAGACGCAGGGCAGCCAGGGTGTCGATGGTTTCACCGGACTGGGAGATGACCAGCACCAGAGTGTGTTCATCAATCAGCGGCTGTTCATAGCGAAACTCGGAAGCAATGGTTACGGTAACCGGGATCCGCAGGATCGGCTCCATCAGGGCACGGGCTACCATACCGGTATGCATGGCGGTTCCGCATGCCACGATATGAATCTGATTGCAGTCTTTGAAGATCTCATCCGGGATCTTGTCATCGGAGAAGTCCGGAAGTCCCTTGCTGATACGCGGCAGAATGGTGTTCTTCATAGCCTCCGGCTGCTCATGGATTTCCTTCATCATGAAATGCGGGTAGCCGTTCTTCATGGCAGCGTCCATATTCCAGTTCACGGTCATGATCTCCGGATAAACCTTGGAGAATGTCTCATCCATATTGTATACGTGCACTTTGTAAGGAGTCAGGCGCACAATTTTATCTTCCGGTACCACAAAGTACTGATTGCTGTACGGGATCAGCGCAGTCAGATCAGAGGCGATGATGGCGCCTGCATGGGTGTAGGAAGCCACCAGCGGGCTGACTTTGCGCAGCGCGTAAACAGAGCCAGGCTGATCATCGAACAGGATGCAGAAACCATAGGAACCCACGATCAGTTCCTGAAGCTTCTGAATGGCCTTTAACGGGTCTCCGTCATACAGAGCGTCCAGCACGCGCGCAGCTACCTCACTGTCTGTCTGGGAGACAAGCTGGCCTTCTAAGTGGAACTGCTCGGTCAGTTCGTGATAGTTCTCAATGATGCCGTTGTGGATCAGAGTGACCCTTCCGGCGCGGTGCGGATGGGCGTTGGCATCGGTAACACCTCCGTGGGTGGCCCAGCGGGTATGGCCGATGCCGCTGTGAGCGGTTCCATGTACGTTTGCCTCACAGTATTCTCTTAAATTCTTTACTTTTCCAACCTTTTTCGCGATGCAGATGCTGGTATCTTCCATGCAGAGACCAATTCCGGCACTGTCATAACCGCGGTACTCCAGGCCGCTGAGGCCATCTAAGAGGATCTTGCCTGCATCTAAAGGTCCTGAATATCCAATAATTCCACACATATTATAAAAATTCCTTTCTGTCTTTCCTGTTGTCATGGTTCATAATCATAATCCGCTTCTTTTGCGCTGGCAGCAGGATGCTTTCAGCCAAAAATGCGTACAAAAAGAAGAGCCTCCGGTTATCCTGCGTTTGTTTTGCGGTTGCCCGCATATTTCACAGAATATACACGCCCGGAGAAGCATGGGAGAGTACCCGCCGAATTTTCGATGATCTCTCCACCTCGTTAACCTGAAAAACCAGCTTTGCAGCTTTCACGTACAGTCCTCAGGTGCATGGCGCTATAGCTTTGCTATTGGGTGTTTCGTTCCTCCTGAAAAACGAAATCGCGTCTATTATAGACCAGAATGGATTTTTCGTCAATGAAATGCTGTTTCTTCATGAAATATTAAAGTTTCCGCTCTGTATTTTCGAAAACTTCTGTGCTAAAATACGAAGTTGTATTGCTACACCAAAAACCAAAGAAAAACGAGATAACGAGTATGAAACCACATTTCAATTCTGAACAGATCGTGAAACGCATTGCGGATTCCATGATCCGTTATAAAAGCAAATGGGCGGCTGCTGGAATGGCGCTGGTTCTGGGTGGCGGGAGCATTGGTGTTTCTTTTCTGTATCATCCTGCTGTAAAAGCCGCTGGGCCGGAGCAGGATTCCGAAGCAGAAGAAACCACTGCAGCCGCAACCACGACCGCAGCTACAGAGGCAGAGACCGAAAGTGCCTGGGTCCCCACGCTGGATGAGTTAAACCTGGCACACTATTTTCCGGAAGGTGAAGAAGATACGGACATCACCAAAAGCCTGGCTGGACACGTATTCCATGAGCTGATGACCCGGGATGCCAACTGGTCCAGCGCCATTTACAGCTATTCCGATGTAACACCAGTAGATATGGCAGCAAAGCTCGGCGTTTCCAGAGACCGGATTCTGGGAAAATATAACCCGGAAGACAAAAGCCACCAGAAGGAGAACCCTTCTACCTGGACCATTGGCAGCTTCCGCAACGTAAAAATCCAGGCGGTAGACGGAGACGGTCATGCCGTTTCTCCCTATTCCAATGTGCCACAGATCATGTCAATGGCCAATGTCTATACCTATTATCATAATCCGGAGGACAGCGACGCGTTCCTGTCCTATGCAAAAGCCCTGTGGGAGGCCTCCCATTCCTACACCATGTCCATCAGTGATGTGTATTACTGTTCCGGATGTGTCGGAAAAGACGCGGAAGAGCTGGAAAAAAAGGCTTTGATGGAAGAAGCCGAGGCAGAAAAAGAAAATCCGAATCTAGAGCGCCCATATGAAGAAATTTCCGGCGAAGAAGACGCAGGGGACGGACAGTCAGCATCGGCTGAAACGCAGACCAGCGTGATTACGGCAGGACTCAGCACCGCAGAGAAAAAAGCAAAAGAGGCGAGCCAGGCCGAGAGCAGCGCAGCGGAAACCGAGACGGAGACGGTTCCGGAGTCTACCAGCGGCGTGATCACGGCGCCATCCAGGCAGAAAGCAGCGTCTCCTTCCAACGCGGAGAAGTCGGCAGCTGTTCAGGACGCAGCAGATGCCGGACAGGCCGTTTCAGAATCCGGAGAACCGGCATCCGAAACTGCGGAATCGAACATAGAAACATCCGCAGAAACAGAACCGCAAAAAGAAGGAAGCAGTGAAGCAGAAACTTCCGCAGCCGAAGAACAGAAGAGCAGCGGTTTAAGCTGCCCGGGCCATGTAGACCTGACCATTACCATGAAAATCGGCGGCCTGAATGAGGGTGCCGGTCTGTTTGCCCTGGACGCGGCAGGAAATGATGCAAGTAAATACAGCGAGAGCGCCTGGCAGGGCTGGACAGAGGAAAACCGCGCGGCGGCCATTTCCCTGGCATCCGAAGACTGGTATCAGAAATATGGTCTCAGCGTATCCTCCATTTCCACCGGAACACCACTGAGCGTGGAAGAAATTGAAACCTATCTGGATGAGCTTCCGTCCGATATCTCAGACACCAGAAAAGAGCTTCTGCGGTTTGCGTTAAATTCCGTGGGCAAGGTACCTTATTACTGGGGTGGAAAACCATCCGCGAAAAATTACGAAGGCAATCATTTTGGAAGGTTGATGCCGCCGGATGTAGACGGGCGCACACTGAAGGGTCTGGACTGCTCTGGCTGGATCAGCTGGGTATACTGGTCTGTGACCGGAACTCATCTTTCATACGAGGGTACCAGCGGCCTGGCGGCCCTCGGCAAGCGTATCAGCCGGGAAGACCTGCAGCCAGGAGATATCCTGATCCGTACCGGAGCAGATTCTCATGTGGTCATGTTCCTGGGTTGGACCTCCGATGGAAGAATCCGCTGTGTGCATGAAACCAGTGGTTCCATCAATAACGTTACCGTTGGAACACGCAATGCCGGATGGCCTTATTACCGCCGTCTGATTGATTAAATATGACCGGCCGGAGCTTCCGGCCAGAGAGGAGTATGGTTTGAATTACAGAGAGGAGCCATTTGAGGGAGACGAGCTGGACCGCATGCGCGCAAGGCAGCAGCGAAAAAAACAGGGCGCACCGTCCGGCAGAAGCAGTCGGCGCAGTACTCCGGATTCCGTGCCAGAGCGCCGCAATTACAGCCGCACACCGGATGCGCCATACGAGGATCCAGATGAGTTAAGCCCGGACCAAATTAAAGAACTGGATCTGGATGATTACGATACTTATGAAAACGCGCTGGAGCAGGAATTAAACCGCACCATCGCGCAGAGCGAAAAAGAGCAGGAATATTCCAGGGGGAGGAACCGCCAGAGCGATATGAGACAGGACCGTGCCGCTTACGCTTACGAAAGACCTCACAGAAAGCGCCGAAAGAAAAAACCTTTCGGAAAGATCCTGATTCTGGTAGTCTGCCTGTTTGCAGGATTGTTTTTCTACCGCCATTTCCGGGATAATGGTTACTGGACCATTGCTGTGTTTGGTGTGGATTCCCGGGACGGCAATCTGGGAAAAGGCGCGCTTTCTGATGTAGAAATGTTAGCCAGCATCAACAAGAAAACCGGTGAGATCCGACTGGTGTCTGTATTCCGCGACAGCTACCTGCGGGTCTCCGACAAAGAAGACAATTACGACAAAATCAATGAGGCTTATTTCCTGGGTGGTCATGAACAGGCCGTACATGCGCTGGAAAGTAACCTGAACCTGAAAATCGATGATTATGCTACGTTTAACTGGAAGGCGGTCGTCGATGCCATTAACGTTCTTGGCGGCGTGGATATGGAAATCAGCGACAAAGAATTTGCCTACATCAATTCCTTTATCACAGAAACCGTAAATTCCACCGGAGTCGGTTCCTATCAGCTGGAACACAGCGGCATGAACCATTTGGATGGCGTGCAGGCTGTGGCTTACGCAAGGCTGCGTCTCATGGATACCGACTTTAACCGGACGGAACGCCAGCGCAAGGTACTCGGACAGGCGATGGAAAAGGCAAAATCAGCAGATTTTAAAACCTTAAAGACCCTGGTAGGCGCGGTTTACCCGCAGATTTCTACCAGCATCGGAGTCGATGATGTTCTCACCATGGCAAAGGGAGCCAGAAAGTATTATATTGGGCAGACTTCCGGATTTCCGTTCTCTCATCAGGAGATGAAGATCGGCAAGAAGTCCTGCGTAATTCCAACCACGCTGGAGAGCAATGTGGTACAGCTCCATACCTTCTTATATGACCAGGAGCAGTATGACGCACCGTCCTCCGTAAAGGAAATCAGCAATTACATTGCCCAGAAAACCGGCCTTGGAGAGCCTGGCAAGGATACGGAATCTGGCAAGAATGTCGGCGCGGAAGGCAATAATGGTGGAGGACAGACCGGAGGAAAGGCAGAACAGCCTGCTCCGGCCCAGACCGAACCGGCTGCGGAAGAAAGCAGCGCATCTGCGGAGGAGTCTTCCGAAACAGAAGAGGAGACCATCGAAAGCTCTGCAGCAGAAGAAACCGAGGAAACCGAAACCTCCTCCGGCGTCATCAGTGCGCCGCAGGACCACCCGGGTTCCACTGAGACAACCGCTTCCGATCACACCAGTGCCGGGCCGGGACCGTCTGCAGGGCCAGGATCTTCCAATGGACCGGGCACCTCAAATGCTCCGACCGCGGCGGAAACCAACGCGGCCTTAGAGGCGCCGGGACAGAATTCCGGCAGTGGGGCAGAAGAAGCCGGACCGGGAGTATAAAAACAGCGTCCGTCATAATATACAGAAATCTGCTTATTGGCCATTCATCTTTGTAGAATGAGACAAAATTCAAAAAAATGGCAAAAAACTATTATACAAAATAAAATTTTCCGCTATAATAGCACCTCGGTAACAATCATACATCATACAGTTTTATGAGAACGCAGTGAGATGCACACCGGAAATCTGCAAGTAGCAGCTTTCCGATATCTGAAATCAGAATGCAGTGGAGTCGCAACGAGTTTGACGGCTTCGCTGCATTTTTTATTTTCTGCGAAGCTCCCACAATTTTCGCAAAAATACTGTGTTCCCAGACAATCAAGGAGGAATTTACTTATGCCAAAATCTTTGAAACAGGAAATCATTTACGGGATCATGATGGTCTTTGCCATGGTTTATCCCATGGTCTGCTACAACGTAACGCTGAATGTCGGTGGCACGCAGAATTTTGTTTTCGCCGCAGCCCTTCATGAGCTCCCGATCATGTGCCCGCTGGCCTTTTTATTTGACTTTTTCGTAGTCGGACCGATCGCAAAAAAGATTACCTTCCGTATCTTTAACCCGGCCGAAGACAAGATCATTTTTGTGATCCTGATGATGTCTGTTTTGTCTGTCTGGATGATGTGCCCATACATGAGCCTGATCGCAACCATTTTATTTAAGAACGGTCTGCAGCCGGAATTTTTCAGCATCTGGATTTCTACCACAGTTAAAAACTTCCCAATGGCATTTTTCTGGCAGCTGTTTGCGGCTGGTCCGCTGGTTCGCTTTATTTTTGGAAAGATGTTCAAATGATTCCTGTCGACTGGAATGCCGATACAACCTTTCATCATTTTTTGATGGTATTTGAAACTCTTGCACTTTCATGCTAAAATAATGAAAAAAGCAAAGGACAAATTATACATGCGGACCAAGGACGAATTCAACGAACAGAAGCAGCGGCAGCAGCTCTTAAATGCAGCCTGGAAGCTGTTTTATCAGAACGGGTATCAGAATACTACCATGGAGGATATTCTGAAGGAAGCACACTGCTCGAAGGGCAGGTTCTATTATTACTTTCATGCCAAGGCAGAGCTTCTGGATTCCATGTATGAGCTGTTCGATGAAAAATATGAGGAGTTTTACCGGAACATTGACAAAACATTAGGAAGCTTCGAACAGCTGCTGCTCCTAAACCGCTTTATGTTCGATTTTATGAGCCGCCAGATCGGAAGGGAGCTGCTTACCAGTCTTTACATCAGCCAGCTCTCCGGTACTACCGGAATCCGTTTCTGGGGTGAGCAGCGTTCCTTTGTAAAAATTATTCTGGAGATTGTAAAATGCGGGCAGGAGCGGGGCGAAATCCGGACCGATCTTGACTGTCATACGCTTGCTGCTGATATTGTCGCAGAAGAGCGCAGCCAGCTGATTTCCTGGTGCCTGGCAGACGGCACTTATGACCTTGCTGCAGTGAGCATCCCGAAGCTGGAGCGTTCCTACATTGGATATTCTTCTCAATATGAAGTGAAGAAAGAACAATAATAAGAAAACGAGCATTTTTTAATCGTTTTTACCGTATTTGACTTTATTTTAGAAGGTGCAGGCAGGAAATGTTGCGCCTTCTTCTTTTTTTGTTTATAATAAGACCATGGTCTAGAAAAGAAAATGAACAGGAGGTACTTTTATGCAGGGAATGGCACAAAAGAAAAAGAACGGAAAAGTTCTTGATTTTATTGAACGGGTAGGAAACAGGCTTCCTCATCCGTATATCTTATTTTTATGGTTATGCCTGATCCTGGCACTGATCAGTCTGGCATGCAGCATGGCCGGAGTCAGTGTTGTAAATCCGACAAACGGAGAAACAGTTCTGGCAAAGAGTCTCATCAGCAAAGATGGCCTGATCTGGCTTCTGGAAAATCTGCTTTCCAACTTCCAGGGATTCTCACCCCTTGGCCTGGTACTGGCTATGCAGATTGCCATTGGCTTTTCTGAAAAAGTCGGTCTTCTGACAACGGCTATGCGCCGCGCGATCCTTGGCGTTCCGCTGTGGGCACTGACCGCCACTGTATTATTCCTTGGCATCAACGGCAGTATTGCTTCCGAGGCATCCATCATCGTAGTCCCGGCTTTGGCAGCGGCAGCTTTTGAGTCTGTCGGCATGCATCCGATTGCAGGACTGCTTGCCGGATATGCTGCAACCAACGCCGGATTTACCGCCTGCGTGATCGTTGCGGGAACCGATGTCCTGTTAGCAGGCGTAACCGAATCTACAGCCCAGATGATTGATCCGTCCATGACTGTGAATGCAACCTGCAACTGGTACTTCATGTTCGTATCCGTATTTACCCTGACTGCGGCTGGCGTGTTCGTAAACAAGAAATTCATCGTTCCGCGTCTTGGCACCTATGATCCGACAGACGGAGAGGGCGTCGATGCAGTTGAATCCAGCGCTGAGATCACTCCGGTTCAGGCAAAGGCACTGCGCGCAGCCGGTATTTTCAGTATTTTCTACATCCTGTTATTTGCAATCCTGGTCATTCCGTCCGGCGGTATCCTGCGGGCAGAAGACGGCTCTATTTTAAACGGACCGTTTATTAAGGGTCTGGTTCCGATCCTGATGATCTATTTCATTCTGGTTGGCGTTGTATATGGCGTGAAGGCCGGTACCATCAAGAACAGTTCTGACGTTCCGATGCTGATGGCCCAGGCTCTGGAAGGCATGACCGGCTACATTGTTTTAGTATTTGTCATTGCGCAGTTCATCAACATGTTCAGCTACACCAACCTCGGCATGATCATTGCCGTAAAGAGTGCAGATGCCCTGCAGACAGCCGGCTTTACCGGCATTCCGTTAATGCTGTTCTTCATCCTGCTCTGCTGCGTGGTAAACCTGTTTATGACCAGCGGCTCCGGCAAATGGTACATTTTTGCTCCGATTCTGGTTCCTATGATGATGATGCTCGGCTACAGCCCGGCATTTGCACAGATCATCTACCGTATCGGTGATTCCACCACCAATGCGATCACACCGATTTATCCGTATATCCCGATCGCAATCGGAATGGCAAAGAAGTACGACAAGAAGTTCGGCATGGGAAGCCTAATCTCCATGATGCTTCCTTATTCCATTGCATTCCTTCTTGTCTGGATTGTTCAGATGATCATCTGGGTACTCTTTAACCTTCCGCTTGGCCCGGGTGTCAGCGTATTCTTATAAGAGGGAGAAGCAGCATGAAACATCATAATATGAGAGGACGGTATGAGGCGGCAGAAAAGCTTCTAACCAAACATACCCGCACCACCGTGTTAAACGGAAATCCAAAGATACACTGGAATGCAGATGGCACCGCATTTCAGTATGAACGGCAGGAGCGTTCCGGCAGTGAAATTACCTCTGTTCTGGCAGAAGTAAACGGACTGACTGGAACAAGACAGATTCTTCAGAAAGCAGAGAAAGCAGGACAGGCGGCAGACGCCAGCTCTGCTTCCGGCTGTTCTGAGGAGAGGGCGGTAACCATGTCTCCGGACGGTGCTTACCGTCTTTCTTATGACCGGCACAATCTGATCTTAACCGAACGGAAAACCGGAGAGCGTACACAGCTTACCTTTGACGGGGAACCGTATCTGGAATATGGATGCTATATCGACATTTACAGCCAGATTACAGTAAAGCGCCAGGGATATAAAGAACATCCCCAGGTGCTGTGGAGCCCGGATGGAACCCGTTTCATTACATACCGCGCAGACCGGAGAAGCACGAAAAAGCTTCCTCTGATCGCATCCTACGCAGACGGAATTCAGGATCTGCGCCCGGAACTTTACGAGTATCCGTGCCCATTTGTAACCGATACTGACGAGGAGATTCCCCATTACAGCCTCTACATCGGTTCCTTAACGGAAAAAACTCTGGTGAAGGCAGATGCACCTGATTTTCTTTATCCGGTATTTACCTCCCCTGAGAAATCCTCTGTCAAGTGGATGGAAGACAGCCGCCATTTCTATTTTACCTGGATTGCAAGAGGGTACCAGGAGGCCTGCCTTTATCTCGGTGACGCGTTAAGCGGAAGCTGCAGCGCCGTGATTCGTGAGACAACGGATCTGTTTTTCAATCTTGGCGCCTTCGGACTGCTGGATGGATACGGAAGCTATCTGTTTTCCAATTTTATCACCAGTGACAGAACCTATGCCTTCTGGCAGAGTGAGCGAAATGGCTTTGCCCATCTCTACCGGTACCGTCTGACAGAAAACGAAAGTGTCTGTGAGGGAGATCTCTTTGAGGCATCTGAGAAAGAGCTGATCGTGCAGAAGCTGATCCGCGTGGATGCGCAGAATAAACAGATTTACTTTATGGCAAACAATGTTCCAGACTGTTCCGATCCCATGTATTACCAGCTGTACCGCGTTGGATTTGACGGCAGTGGCCTGACACGCCTGACGCCAGAGGATGCCGTGCATCAGATCAGCATGGGCAGCCAGTCCTTCGTGGACACCTGTTCCCGCGTGGATCTTCCTCCAGTTACGGTTCTGCGAAAGCTGGATGGCACACTGATCTGCGAACTGGAAAAAGCGGATATCTCAGATCTGTTAAAGCTGGGCTATCAGATTCCGGAGCGGATCACACTGACCGCTGCAGATGGAAAAACGAAGCTGTACGGCATTTTCTTCCGACCGGATCCGGCAGCCTGCGAAGATGAGCCGGAAAGCAATTCCTGGCCGCTGATCGATTACATATACGGCGGTGCGCAGCTTTACAATGTCCCAAGAGAGTTCACCTGGGATAATGGAATGAACCGGGAAATTTACGGAGGACTGCAGTCCTTCGCGAAACTGGGCTTTGCCGGACTGATTCTGGATGGCCGCGGTGTTCCAGGACGCGGTATGACCTTCCACAGCTTCAGCTATCACAACATTCACGCCTGCGCAGGCCTGGAGGATCATGTATTCTGCTTAAAAGAGTTAAAAGAGCTGTATCCGCAGATTGATCTGGACTGTGTTGGCATGTGGGGCAATTCCGCCGGCGGCTACGCAACCGTATCAGCCATGCTTCAGTATCCAGGCGTGTACCGCGCCGGTGTGGCATCCTCCGGGAACTATGACCAGCGGATGTATGAGCATTCCTGGACGGAGCGCTACAATGGGCTATATACAGAGGAGGTTTACCAGTACGGCGATATTACCCGCCTTGCCGGAAATCTGAAAGGCCATCTGATGCTGGCCTACGGAGCCATGGATGATAACGTTACCATGGCGCAGACTCTCCGCCTGTGCGATGAACTGAATGCACACAATAAGCGCTACGATCTGGTGGTCCTGCCAAAATGCAATCACAATGTACCATCGGATGCCTACTTTGTGCGCCGGAAGATGGATTATTTTGTACGGAATCTTCTTGGAGCAGAAGAGTCAGAAATTTTTGAAGAATAAACGCAGTGAAGGAGTTCAAACAGTATGAATAAAAAATACCAGGTTCTGCGGTGCGGGCGTCTTTATGACGGTGTGACGCAGGAATGGAAGAGCGGCCAGAGCATTCTGGTGGAAGATCATCTCATTGCGGAAGTTGGCAGTGAAATTTCCGTGCCGGAGGGTGCTGACATCATTGATCTTACCGACTGCCAGGTAACTCCGGGCATGATCGATGCCCACATGCATATGGACTATTTCGACTGGCACACCGTGCGCGAAGAAGTATACACCCAGAGTGAGGAAGCCAAGACACTGGCCATTGCGCGCTGTGCGGAAAAAGCGCTGCGCAGAGGTTTTACCACTGTGCGGCACGTTGGAGGAATTACCAGCAACGGATACGGCGTTCTGGATGTAAAACGTGCCATTGAACGGGGATATTTCCCAGGAAGCCGTATTGTGGCGGCACCGATGTTTCTGTGTTCTGCCGGCAGCCACGGCGATCTCAGCCAGGGTTTCGCGAAAAATCCCCTGTTGTCCCAGAAACTGCAGCAGGAGAGGCTGACTTTGGGTGTCGGAAAAGACTATTTTGTCAACGCAGTGAGAGAACAGGTAAAATATGGATCTGATTTCTTAAAAATCATGGCCACAGGCGGTTTCTTCACACCTTACGATACACCAGTCCAGCAGCAGCTCAACGACGAAGAATTAAAGGCCATCATGGACACCGCACATGCCCTCGGAAAAACCGTAACGGCCCATGTATACACGAATGAACTGATGCAGAAGCTGATTGCCTTTGGCATCGATGGAATGGAGCACGGAAGTTTAATGAACCGGGAGACAGCACAGCTCATCGAAGAAAAAGGCTTGTACCTGGTTCCGACCTTTTGTCCGTATGAGGAAGCGGTTCATTATGATCCGGAAGAAATCAAGAAAAAACAGCCGGAATTCCGCAAAAAGCTGGAACTTTATAAAGACGCGCTTCAGGCTGGCCGTGAAGTCATCTGCAGCAGCAAAATCCGCCTGGGCTACGGAACAGACTTTGTAGCCAACCATCAGAACTACGAAAGCGGCTATGAATACGAAGCCTGGTTAAACAGCGGAATGAAGCCCTTTGATGCGTTAAAAGCCGCAACCAGCGTCAACGCAGGGATTTTACAGCTTTCAGACCAGATCGGAACCCTGGAGCCCGGAAAACTAGCCGACATATCCGCCTGGAAACGCGACCTGATGCACGACACGAAAGCATTGCTGGATTGTGCATTTGTCATGAAAGAAGGCAAAGTATATGAAACAGAAAGCTGCCTGGAATAAACTATAACATTATAACGCAATTCAAAAGACCGGATCCAAAGAAATGCCTGTGAAACCGGTCAATAGGAGTGATTTCCAACTATTCGCGAAAGAATAGTTTAACGAATAGTTGACAAAGAAAACGGGACATGGTAACCTGTATATGGTTTCCGGTGTCCCGTTTTTAATTAGAACCGATTATTTTATCAATATCCTGGATTTTTATTTCCGGTTCTATTTTTATTTTAATATACTCAGAAAGGAACTCTCACTTCCATGAAACTTCAGAGACTTTTAAGCCTGCTGCGTCAGGCCGTTGTTCAATATAACATGATTGAGGATGGCGATCATATCGCTATTGGTATTTCCGGTGGTAAAGACAGTTTAACACTGTTATATGGCCTTGCCCATCTCCAGAAATTTTATCCGAAATCATTTCGTCTTTCCGCTATTACCGTTGACATGGGCCTTGATACCATGGATCTGGAGCCCGTAAAGGCCCTGTGCGCGGGTTTTGGCGTTCCATATGAAGTAATTTCCACCGATATCGGTAAAATCCTTTTTGAGGTGCGTAAAGAGTCTAATCCTTGTGCTCTGTGTGCCAAGATGCGCAAAGGCGCCCTGAACCAGAAGGCCATGGAACTCGGCTGCAATAAAATCGCGTATGCCCATCATAAGGATGACCTCATTGAAACCGCTATGATGTCCCTTCTGTATGAAGGCCGCTTCTACGCATTCCCGCCCGTAACACATTTGGACCGCACCAACCTGACCGTCATCCGGCCTCTGATGCTGGTTACAGAGGCAGATGTAAAAGGATTTCGAAATAAATATCAGCTTCCTGTCTGCAAAAATCCATGCCCGATGGACGGACATACGCACCGGGAATATGTAAAAAACCTGATCCGCAGTCTGAATGCAGACAGTCCCGGTGTCCGTGACCGGCTCTTTCACGCAGTCATTACCGGAAACATTGAAGGCTGGCCTGACCACTCCCTGTAATGAAATGCTTTCAAACGGCACAAGAAAGGATTTAAAAAACATGGCAAATCTTCCCTATTATGAGCAGAAAGATATTGAAAATATAAAAAAACTCCGGGAAATGATGAAGGAACTCCCTCCATTTTGCACGGAGTTTTTCCGTGGAATTGAACCACGCACCTCCACAAGAACCCGCATTGCCTACGCTTACGATCTCTCCGTTTTTTTTGACTTTTTAAGAAAGGAAAATCCTGTACTTTCCAAACTGGAGCGTATGGATATTACCCTGGACTATCTGGATCGGATCACTGTGACAGATCTGGAAGAATATATGGAATACTTAAAGTACCGCTTTAACGATCATAACCAGGAAATCACGAACAAAGAACGAGGCATCATGCGGAAAATCTCTTCTTTAAAGAGCTTTTATAATTACTTTTTCCGTACGGAAAAGCTTACCACCAATCCTGCTGCCCTCGTCCAGCTCCCAAAGCTTCACGAAAAAGAAATCATTCGCCTGGATGTAGATGAAGTGGCCCTGCTGCTGGATGCCGTAGAGCAGGGTGACGGACTGACCGAAAAACAGAAAACCTTCCACAACCGTACCCGCCTGCGTGATCTGGCCATGCTGACCCTGCTGCTTGGCACCGGCATCCGTGTTTCCGAGTGTGTCGGTCTGGATATCAATGATGTGGACTTTAAGAATGGCGGCATTCACATTCACCGGAAAGGCGGCAAAGAAGTCACCGTATATTTCGGAGCCGAGGTAGAAAACGCGCTCCAGGATTATCTGGATGAGCGCTTTGGAATCATGGCCGAAGAAGGCAGCGAAAACGCGCTCTTCCTCTCCCTCCAGAGGAAACGCATGAATGTGCGCAGCGTGGAGAATCTGGTGAAGAAATATGCGAAAATCGTAACTCCATTAAAGAAAATCACGCCTCATAAGCTTCGCAGCACCTACGGCACCAATCTGTACCGGGAAACCGGAGATATTTATCTGGTTGCGGATGTGCTTGGCCACTCCGATGTCAATACCACGAAAAAGCATTACGCAGCACTGGAGGATGAACGACGGAGAAGCGCAAGAAATGCGGTGAAATTAAGAGAACTATAAGTAAAATATTATCTTTATCCATCACAGAATTCCGTCATATACGGCCGGAACCTGAGCGGAAGATGGTTTTGCTGACATGCCGGATTGGTTCTCTCCCGAATTGCAACCGTCTCAAAAAAGGTTTTCCATAACGTCTCATACCCTTCCTCTTCTACTGCCTTTTTCCATGTTTCTGCCAGTGCTTCCGGAACATCGGTAAGAAAAAATGATTTGCCTTTCCTATGAACAGAAGTCTTTCTTCGGCCTTCATCAAAAATCAGCCAGTTTTCTTCTGGCAGCCGGTCCGCGAAATGTGGCGAGATCAGTTCCAGCACATCATTCTTTGGAGCAATCTTTGCCAGGAGACTTCCGCTTCCTGTCTGGGAAAACCGCAAAAATTCAATCATCTGATGCTGTTCATTGGTGACATTCCGGCAGAGTTCAAAGATTGCATTGATCTCCGGAATCTGCAGCCGGTCCACGGCTTCCGGCCCCAGTGTGAATAATACTTTTAAGTAACGGTATAGCTTATCTGCCCGCTGCGGATCCTGGCTGAGTGAAGCCAGATATACCTGTTGCTGCACCTTTGCAGACAGCTTTTCCCGGATGGTCTTTCGCACCTTTGCCGCTTTGTTTTCCGAGGATTCACAGTCCCGGTAATGGGCAAACAGTTCCAGATTGCGGGATTCATTTTTCAGTTCCAGACGCAGCTCGTTCTTTGGAATCTTGCTGATGCCGGCATCGTAAATACCGCTTAAAATGCCTTCATAAGACGGCTCACATAAAAAAATAATCATATCCTTATCCCACTTTCTAAATGCATATCATCAAACAGGGATAACTGCCGGTAACTGTCCCGGTGCGTAATATCCCAGGCAGCACGGCGTTCATCTCCCAGAAGCGCGCTGGTAATATGATCCTGATCCAGCTTTAGCGGGAATTCCGTCCGGCCCGAGCAGGTAATGAAATAGCGGGCGCGTTTTAACACGACTCCCATCTTTTTTAATCCCTCAAATGTGAGAGCGCCCTGTCTCCTGGCTGCAACAATCCGGCGGGCAGATTTCACTCCAAGGCCCGGCACACGAAGCAGCGTCTCATAGGGTGCTGTATTCACCTCCACCGGAAACTGTTCCAGATTCCGGATAGCCCAGTCACACTTGGGATCCAGAAAAATATTAAAATTCGGCCGGTCCTCCGACAAAAGTTCCTCTGCCCGAAAACCATAAAACCGCAGCAGCCAGTCTGCCTGATACAGGCGATGTTCCCGCAAAAGCGGCGGCTGGGCCGTCACGGCAGGAAGATTCTGATCTTCATTGACCGGAATATAAGCAGAATAAAAGACACGCTTCAAGCCGAAATTCCGGTACAGTGCCTGGGTTACAGACAACATCTGGAAGTCGTTTTCCGGCGTGGCGCCGACAATCATCTGGGTACTCTGACCCGCCGGAACGAAGGACTTTTCCCGGTAAGTACGGACCGGGAGCGCAATCCTGCCTGCTGCCCGGGAAGTTCTTTTGTCTGACATTGAAATTTCTGAATGGAATGCTTTAGAATTACCTGATTCAGAAAAATCCGTTATAGTTCCCGGAAAATCAGGAAGCATGTTTTTGCCCGTTTCTGGTGAGAACAACGCCGCCCCTCCTGCAAATCCAGCCCGCTTTCCTCCGTAAATCTTTTTATATTCCCGGTCATATCCCAAAAGACGGCTTGACATGGCAATCCCCTGCTGCACCTGCCGCATAGGCTGTAAAATCTTCTCCCTTGTCTTTCCCGGCGCCAGCTTCTTTAGCCCTTCTGCTGTGGGAAGCTCCAGATTGATGCTCATGCGGTCCGCCAGAAATCCCATCCGCTCCACCAGTTCCGGGGATGCGCCAGGAATGGTCTTCACATGAATGTAACCGTTAAAATGATACTCCATCCGCAGCTTGTACAGAGTTTCATAGATCAGCTCCATGGTATGGTCTGCCGTAGAAAGAATTCCGGAACTTAAAAACAATCCCTCAATATAGTTTCGCTTATAAAAGCCAATGGTGAGTTCACAGACTTCATCCGGAGTAAAGGAGGTCCGCACGGTGTCATTACTGGTTCGGTTCACACAGTATTTACAGTCGTAAATGCACTGGTTCGTAAACAGAATCTTTAAAAGCGAAATACACCGGCCGTCTGCGGAAAAGCTGTGGCAGATACCGGCTTCCGAAGTATTTCCCAGATGTCCTGTTTTTCCCTTTCGGTTCACGCCACTGGAAGTGCAGGATACATCATACTTCGCTGCATCTGTTAAAATTTTCAGTTTTTCCTGTACTGTGAGATTGTCCTGTATGATCATTGTTTTTGCCTTTCTCGAACATATGTTTGTATCCGCATTATAACATATGGCATGGCAAAAAGCAACGCATCTGCAAACATTTGTTCTCATTCCATCTTCAGCCGTAATTTCCCTATGCTTTTTAAGCGCAACTTCCTATCATAGAACAAAGAGTTCCGCTTGCGGAACTCTCGCGCCGGAGCGCGGTTGCTTCAGCAACCATATTTCCTTAGCGCGGAGTGCACAACCCGCGGAGCGTTTTTTGTATCATAGGACGCAATTTCCTATGATACAAAAAAACGCCAGACAAAATACTTTGTCCAACGTTTTCCTGTTTTGTTTATTTGATGTCACTCCAGTTTTCGTAAGTTTTTTCATATATTTTGCGAATCTGCTTTGCCGATAAATCCTGAACCGGATTCTCCGACTGCACCAGAACCGCAATGGCATCTTTTCCGATTACCTGAGCATTTAAAAGTTCCTTTTCATAATCTTTCAGGGCACGGGAACTCATAGCCAGATCGCACCTTCCCTCTAAAGCCAGATTCAGTCCGGCCGTGGAGTCGGTTGTCTCAATCAGGATCTGCACGTGGGTGTTGTATTTCTGATAATCCTCTGCCAGTGCTGTCAGAATCGGGGCTGCGGAAGAAGAGCCACTGATCCGGATGGTTCCGGAAGACTGATCCGAAAGAAACGTATCCGCTTTTGATTCCGGGACACAAAACTGTTCCACAATTCCCTGTCCTGCGGTCTTCATATAAGCAAGAAAATCCGCCTCCGCATCATTTAGGTCTCCGGTATAGGCCAGCAGATATTCCCTGCACAGCGGATAGGTTCCTTTTTTGATGGTATCTGCTGTGGGCTGAATGCCATCCACAGCAAGAATTTTTGTTTCTTTTGTATCCTTTACAGAACTAAACGCTGCATAACCAATTGCGCCTTTGGAATTTGAAATCTGATCAATCATATTCTCTGTGGAATCCGCTTCCGCATCCGATGCATTTTGCTGCAGATGAATCAGGTTTTCAAATTCCGTTTTGGTTCCAGATCCTTCTTCCCTGGAAATGACTGTAATGGAACCAAGTCCTGACACATCCGGAAGTTCGGTCTGTTTGCGGCATCCACCTGTCAGCAGAGCAATTCCTGCTATGGCCAGAATCACTGAGATTTTACACGTCCGCCTCATTCTGCTGTTCCTCCTGCTTTTCCATTTTCCTGATCGGCATTGTTCTGATACAGTTTCTGGAAAGAAATATTATCCATGGCTTCTTCGGAAATGCTAACACAGTTATCTGCAATACGGTCGATGTTGTACAGCAGGTTGGAATACTGCACCGTCATATCCGAGGAACAGGTATTCTTCTTGACACGGGCCAGATGCGCTTTATTGTTCTGCTTTTGAAGCTTCCGGATTTTGTTTTTGTCTTTGGATACTTTAGCTACAATATCTTTATCTCCGTTTTCCAGGGCCTGCATTGCGGTAGCAAACAGGTTTTCCAGCGTTCCGATTCCTGTTTCCAGCTCATGCTCTGCCTCATCCGAAAATACACCGCCATGATTCTGGGAGAACTCTGCCACAGCTCCAATTTCCGCACAGCGGTCAGCAATACGGTCAATGTTGTTATTAATGTAAAGGAGTCCTGCTGCCTGCTCGGACTGCTGTTCCGTCAACGTACCGCTGGAAAACATTTTCACAATATAGCTGCCAATCCGTTCCTGAAGCTTCTTAACAGCAAAATGCGTCTCCGTAAAATTCTGATACGCTGCCTGCGGCTCTTTTCCCACAAAAGAAAGCTTCATATTGTCAAGCATCTGTCTGGTAAAATCTGATACTCTCTGAATTTCTTCCGAAACCAGATACAGTGCTGCCGTCGGCTGTGTAAGGACACGATTCTCCAGAAATTTCGGCTCATAGGACTGACGCTCCTGCTGTTCCTGTCCGCGTACCAGAAATGTCACAATTTTTACCATAACCGGGATCAGCGGAAGCCACACAAGGGTACAGACAATGTTAAATGTGGTATGCGCATTCGCAATCTGTCTGGAAATCACTTCCAGCTCCGGTCCCTTCGGAGAAATCATGCGGACAAAACCGGCCAGCAGCGGAATGCCAAACAGGAATACGATACTTCCCGTAATATTAAAGACGCTGTGGGCCAGTGCGGTTCTCTTCGCGTTTTTTGACTGACCGATGGAGGCAAGAAGCGCCGTAATAGTGGTACCAATGTTATCACCTAAAAGAATCGGAATCGCGCCGGTCAGACCAATAACACTGGTCACGCCGTCCGGTCCGGCCTGAGAGGCAAAGTTCTGAAGAACAGCAATGGTCGCGGAACTGCTCTGCACCACAAGGGTCATGCCGGCACCAAGCAAAACACCAAGAACCGGGATATGGGATACCTCCCCCATCATATCCACGAAAAACGGACTGCTGGCAAGTGGTTTCATGACTTCACCCATAATTTCGATTCCTTCAAACAATAGTCCAAAGGAAAAAATTACCATACCAATATTTTTTACCTTTTCTTTCTTACTCATAAAATTCAGCAGAAAACCAACAAAAATAATCGGATAAATATAATTGCTGATTTTAAAAGCCATTAACTGCGCAGTCATGGTGGTTCCGATATTTGCGCCAAAAATGACAGAAATTGCCTGTGGAAGGCTCATCAGACCGGCGCTGACAAAGCCAATCACCATAACTGTGGTTGCGGAACTGCTCTGTAAAACCGCGGTAACCAGGGCTCCTGCCAGAGCTCCCATCACCGCGTTTCTTGTTAAGAAGCTGAGAATCTTTTTCATTCCCTCTCCCGCAGCCTTCTGAAGCGCGTCACTCATGCTGTTCATCCCGTATAAAAACAGGGCAAGACCGCCGATGAGGCCAAAAAAGATTTTCACGTTTTCGTTCATTGTTCTCCTTCTCCTTTGTACATGTATACCGATTGTCTTATCTCATCTTTTCTAGGATAAGCGGAAAAAGGGATTTCTTCTACCGTCCCCCTGTTAAAGCAATGTTAAATCTATGTAAAATACCGGATTTCATGTAAAATTACAAATCGAAGGAGAAAACGTGTATGCTCAGCAAAGCTTGCTTCCATTTGCCACCAGGCGGAACCTGCAGCCCAGATGCTCTGCTGCCCGTTTGCACATGATCATGCGCTCCAGAAATATTTCAAAATAATCCATGAGACTGCAGATGGAATCATCCAGCTCCAGATTCATCTGAATCATATGCTTTTCTTTGTCAATCTCAAGGCTGGATGATAACGCCGCATAATTCACCCGGTCATGAATATCAAATTTAGCCTTGTTGGGATTCTGAACCCGGTTTCTTCTGACATCGGTTTTATCGGCCAGAATCAGGGCCGCGGAAACCGGATCGATGGCAGTTCCGGTTCCCTCATCGTGATGGCCAATGGCCGCTGTGATTGTAAGAATCTGCTCCAGATCCATCTGCCGCTCTTTTAAGATTCCATAGGCTAAAATGGCTCCGCTGTGCGCGTGGTCGTGACGGTTCACGCTGTTTCCGATATCATGCATATATCCGGCGATTTTTGCCAGTTCAATCATCTTATTTTTATATCCAAGCTCCTTTAAGATCATGCCTGCTTTCTCTGATGCTTTGGATGCATGCTTCTTGGAATGCTCTGTATAGCCCAGTTCCCGAAGAACCTCATTTCCTTTTTCAATCAGTAAGTTAATTTCTCTGTCATTTCGAATTTCTGTGATGTCTGGTTTCATATACCTTTTGCTCCTTTTTCACCATCTCTTTTTGTATACAGAGAGTATAACGATAAAATATAAGATTTTTACTCTATCCAGATAAAATCCAGGTAAAAAATCAAAAAAGTCACTGCAAAACAGATTTTTCCGTTTTACAATGACTTTTTTGATTTTTTACACTTTCAGGTATTCTCTTAGATATCAAACACACCCAGCATTACAATACCAACGACAACCAGCGCAATCATCGCGTAATGTTTCCAGGAGAGCTTCTCCTTTAAGAAGATCCGGCTCCATACCACGGATGCCACACAGTACGCGGAGATGATCGGCGCGGAGATGGCCGCATGGGAAGTATCGGACAGCGCAAAGATATAGGCAAACTGTCCTGCTGTCTCACACAGAGCACCGATGTACTTCGGACCTTCCTGTTTTACAAGGAACTTCTGCTTCTTGATGAATGCCACATAAATCACACAGCAGACTGCCGCAAAGAGGAAGGTCAGCTCGTAGGCGCAGTTTGCGGAAGATGCCGCATAGGAGGAGCACTCTTCTGCTGTCGCAAACAGGCCTGCTGCTTCTGCCTCTCCGGCCAGCTTGTCCAGGACAAAGGTATCCGCAAATGTGCCGGCTGCATCTAACAGGCAGTAGGCCACCGGCAGAAACAGTGCCAGCCAGGACTTGGCGTACTTATAGTTGGAAGCCTCCTGACGCGCGCGGCGCAGGTCATCATCCTCTCTGGACTCTACAATTCCAAGACCGATGACGCCCACACAGACGAGGGCTACCGCTCCGATGACAGCCAGACGCATCGTTCCCTCAATGCTGTCGTCCAGGGTGCCAGTCAGAAAGCAGAGCACTGCTACCAGGGCACCGGAGGAGTTGCAGATCGGGGATGAGATGGACAGCTCAATATAACGCAGTCCGATGTATCCCAGCGTCATGGAAGAAATATAAAGCAGGGAAACCGGCAGATAGGTAATGAGCACGTGCCAGGTGACCACCGTTCCGCCTGCAAAAATCTCATACAGGGCATGAATACCCATGATAACACCAACGGCAATGACCATCTTTAAGTGGGCATACTTGTCGTTGTCACGGCAGCCGATTTTTGAGAACAGATCAGAGCCGCTCCAGAATAAAAGCGCAGTAACTGCTAACCAAAACCACATATGTACCATTTCCTTTTCTTATACTATTCGTACAGCACGAACTTACCCAGTATAAAACCTGTTTTCCGTTTTGGCAAGTAGTTTTCAGAATCTCCTTCTTCTTTCTCCTTAATTCTGGTTCTGCTCAGCCAGTTCTTCCTTCTGCAGCAGTTCTTTAAAAATCAGATGCAGAACCCAGACGGCCAGAACCGTGGTTCCAACATCCGCCAGCGGCTGCGCAATCTGGATACCGAGAATGCCGATCACCGGTGTTAAGAACAGCAAAAGCGGAATTAAAAACCATCCCTGTCTTGCAGTAGAAACCAAGGTAGCCCAGGTGCCGTACCCCATAGACTGCGGTGTCATATTGCCCATAACCGTAATGCCCATAAGTGGCAGTGTACAGAGCTGCAAACGAAGTGCCAGCGTACCAATCCGGATCACATCCAGATCATCTTTCCGGAATACAGCCACAATATTGCCGGAAAAAATCAGGCCGATCACTGCAAATACAAAAAGCACTGCCGTGCTGACCTTAATGCAGAACATACAAGCCTCTTTCACACGTTTATACATACCGGCTCCGAAACAATAGCTGCAGACCGGCTGGAACCCCTGTCCAAAGCCGATCATGGCAGAACCGACAAACATCATAAAGCGGTTGACAATGGACATGGCCGCAATGGCCGCATCGCCGTAGGGCTGCGCCATGACATTCATAAGAATAGTGGCAACGCTGGCAATGCCCTGGCGCCCCAGAGATGCCACACCGCCGTAAAGGATCTGTCCGTAAAGCTTAAGTGTCGGACGGAACTTGCGGATGTCAATGGAAATACAGTCTTTGCGGATGTTGCACATGGCAACCAGAATACAGAAGCTGACAAACTGGGAAATTCCCGTAGCCAGCGCCGCACCTGCCGTTCCCATATCCATGCCGAAAATAAAAATCGGGTCCAGGACAATGTTTAAGATACCACCGGTGGTGATGCCCACCATGGCAAACAGGGCTTTCCCCTGGAAACGCAGGATATTGTTCATGATAAAGGATGTCATCATGAACGGTGCCGCAAGTAAAATGTAGGAAGCATAAGCTTCCGCGTAAGGCGCGATGGTTACGGTAGAACCAAGCATCATAACCAGGGCGTGAATGTTGGCCGTACCAAGCACGGTAATGACTAGTCCCATGCCAAATCCGGTAAAGAACGCAATGGATGCAAGCTTCTCTGCCAGTTCCCGGTTTCCGGCGCCAATGAGTCTCGCAATGTAGTTGCCGGAACCGATGCCGATCATAAAGGACAGTGCCTGAATGATGGACATCGCGGAAAAAATAATGCCCACGGCACCGGAGGCGCTGGTCCCAAGCTGACTTACAAAAAACGTATCCGCCATGTTATAGATGGAAGTCACCAGCATGCTGATGATGGTCGGAACGGCCAGCTTTGAGATCACGCGTCCTACCGGCGCATGGGCCATTTCATAGTACTGGTCATGTGTTTCTTTCGTCTGTTCCATGATAATATCTCCTGTCAAATCGTAGTGTCAGGATTTAATTATAGCATTTCTAAGACGATTGCGCCATGCCCAATCCATGTTATTCTTTTATTTTGCTTTTTTCTTTTTATTATCTCCCCATGCATACATAACCAGGGCCAGTGCAATGACGCCGTAGGAAATGAATACACGGAAGTACTCACCGATGGCCGCGTCACCAAACAGATTCTTTCCGGCAGACGGTGCCACGATGAATAAGAGATGGAACAGGATACAGCCAAGAAGCGCCTGGCCGTTGGTTGCTTTCTTAATGGAAGCACCGCCCACCAGAATTGCCGCGCCTGCGTACAGGCCAACCTGTTCATGCGCACCGTAGGTCTGGAAGGAACCCATATTCTGTACGAAGATGAGCTGTCCCCAGCCGGCCAGCACGGTGGAAATGATAATAGCGATCACACGCACACGGTCTACGTTAATACCGGCTGCGTTGGCCACAGTACGGTTCTGTCCGACTGCACGGAACTGCTGTCCAATGCGGGTCTTCATGATTGCGTTGTTGAACACACATAAGAGTGCCACGATCAGGAAGGTAACCATCGGCACACTGACCATGGAAAATGCTGCGGTCACAAATGGAAGCTGCGCGATCACAGCCACTGCTACGCAGATGCCCGTACGGGTCAGTGCTTTCTTTTTCTCTTCCTTTTTCATAGCCAGCTTTGCCAGATTCCACACGGCAATGAGTCCGCACAGAATCAGCACTGCGGTACCAAAGGGCACACGCCACAAACCATCCAGCGCATATTTGAATCCGCGTTCCGTAGAAAGGTCAATGGTGTTTGCCACACCGGTGGAACCCTTGATGACCAGTCCCGGTGCCTTTAACAGAATCAGGTTTCCAAAAATGAACAGAAATAACAGCTGATACAGTCCGTTGGCGAAGTATCCAAGGATCAGGCCGCCAATCATCTCCTGACCTTTCATTTTATTCATCAGCTTACCGATCAGGAGGCCAAAGAAAGCTGCAATCGGCATGGTGATAACCATGGCAGTCAGGAATCCGGCAAGGCCGCTGATGCCCCACTCAATGACCCACAGCGCAGCAATCTGTGCTGCCATAGCGCCAATGGTGATGGCAAAGTTGATTCCCATACCGGCAATGATCGGGATGATCAGGGCCAGAACAATGAAGGAGTTTCGGCTTAAGCGGCCAAAGAGCTCATACATTACATAAGAAACCGTCTGTCCGGAACATACCAGGCCAATGAGACACAGTACGACAAACATCACAGTAACTGCATTTTTCTGCAGAATTTCACGAAAATCCCATTTATTACGCACGAGACTCACCTCCTGACTTTGTAAGCGCATATAATATGATTCCGTTGGAGATCAGGATACGAAGGGTCTCTGAAATGGTGGAGCCCGGAACCAGTACGTTGGCTACCGGCATACCCAGTGTCAGAACGCCCTGGAATAAGAACGTACCGATCAGAACGTGGCTGATCTTACAGCGGGTAGTGGATGCGCCTCCGATCAGGATTGCGGATGCGGCGATAAAGCCCATCTGGCGCGGTGCGGTGTAAAGCTGCATGAAACCGTAGCTCTGGGAGTACACCAGAATTCCCACAGCGCCCAGCACAGTGGAAAGCACGGTTCCCACAATACGCATGCGGTCTACATTGATGCCGACAGATTCCGCAAAACGCGGGTTGTTGCCCACAGCCTGCATGGCCTGTCCGGTCTTGCTTCTGGAGAACAGCCATACCAGAACGCAGCACAATCCCATGAACAGAAGCAGTCCGGTCGGAATGGTGAACTCACCAATCTGGAATGCCAGAAAATCATTTAAGATGTGGCGGAAGTTCGTGGAATCCAGACCGATGGTATTACGAAGTCCGGTTCCCAGCGGCCAGCGCAGCTTCAGGGAATGGAACGGAAGCACCAGCCATGCGATACACATCAGGGAAACGATGGAAAAACCAACGTATGTAGTAACGGACATCTCGGAACCCTTCAGGCGGTTTAACATCAGGGCATATAAATATCCGCAGACTGCCGCCAGCACGGAACCTGCCACAATGGCAAATAAGAAGCCGCCCCATCCCGGTATACCAAGCTCAATGGTTAACAGGCCGCCGATAAGTCCTGCTACCAGACCAATCGGAAGGCCCAGGTTTAAGCTGATGCCGCACTGAATACCCGGCACCATAGCCAGAACCATGATGGCATTCATACCCATACGGACCACGGTGTTGCTTAGCAAAGTGGATAAGGACAGGTCATACCATAAGGTCATGAAGCACAGCAGGATAAAGAATACACCGATGATGACTCTCGGAATACCAAGCTTTGCCACAAGAACCTGATGGAATAATAACAGGAGCGCTACAACCACCAGCGCGCATGCCAGATAGATCAGGTCATCCGCATGACGGATCAGGCGCTGCGCAGTGCTTTCTTTGGCTCTACTCTGCTCCATGTAACGGTCGTACTGAGTGGAGAAGCTGTCGCCGGACTGGTAAAGGATTCCCTCTACCGTCTCTTCCAGAGTCTCCAACGCCTCATCGGTCAGAACCGGGTAAATTTTCTTTAACTCCGCTCCCACCTTTGCATAGGTGGCTTTTGCCTCTTCCTGCTTCGCCAGCATTTCTTCCGTCGGCTCAAAGCCGGACATATCCACAACGACCTCGTCGTCCTCCGGCACTTCCTCTCCGGCTGCCAGCATTTCCTCATGTTTCTGTTCCAGAGCCGCTTCCGCCTCTGCGTAATGCGCTTCCTCGTAGGCGCTGCGCGCTGCGGCCCCAGCTTCTGCGTATGCCTTAACGGCATCGGTATAAACGGCAACGGCTGCGGAAAGGTCTGCTGTGTCCACGGACAGGGTATCTGCCGCTGCACCGCCCTCGTACTTCGCACGGGTCTCAGCCTCGGCCTTCTCTACCGCCTCACGGATGGCCGCCATGCCGCCGCCAGCTTCCTTGGCCTGTTTCTGCGCTTCCTGCTTGGCAATCGTCACATAACTCTCCACCACGCTGTCACCGGTCGCATTTAAAAGTGTCTGGATGCGGAGCTTCTGCAGGATTTCCTGGCCTGCTGCCCCATTCTGCTTCGGTACGTTGATCAGGCCCAGTACCAGGCAGACGGCAGCAGCCGCGATGCAGAGAACCACAATCATTTTCTGTATCTTCTGTTTCGTCATGCGTTCGTTCCCTCCTTTTCCAGATGATCCGCCGGCCGGATGCCGGACATAGCCAGGCCGTAATCCGCGTCAGAAGCCTGCGGAGACAGAATGTCTACCAGCTTTCCTTCCGATACGATGGCAATGCGGTCAGACACACTCTTGAGCTCCTGAAGCTCGGAAGAAATGATGACAACAGTCATACCAAGCTCCCGGTTTAAGCGCACCAGTGTTTCCAGCACCAGTTTCTTCGCGCCAATGTCGATACCACGGGTCGGTTCGGATACAAACAGGAATTTCGGGGAAGTGCAGAGCGCCTTCGCGATGCAGACCTTCTGCTGGTTTCCACCGGATAAGGTGCCCGAGTGCTGAGTCGGTCCAAAACAGCGGATATCCAGGCTCTTGATATACTCCTCTGCGGTCTGGCGGACTTTCTTGCTGTCTACCAGAGTAAACGGTCCAATCTTTTTCAGATATTCATCTTTGATCTGCATGGAATTGAACACGATGTTGTCTTCAATGGAACGGTCCAGAAGCAGACCCACGCCTTTCCGGTCCTCAGATACCATGGCCATACCGGCCTTCAGTACTTCCCGGGTATCCATGATATTCAGTTTTTCTCCAAACAGGGTCACCTCGCCCTCTGCCTCATAAAGGCCCATAATGCCGTTGGAGATGCCAAGCTTTCCCTGACCGGCCAGTCCGCCGATTCCCAGGATTTCGCCCTCAATAACATCCAGGGACAGGCCGTTTACGCGCTCGCCCGGCATATCGACATGAAGGTCTTTGATGCTCATGGCAACCTTGCCCTGCGGTACCGGACGCGGCTCCACCTCGGCCATGGACTCGCCCTTGCGGCCTACCATCAGCTCCGCGATTTCACGGATGCTGGTGTTTTTGGTTTCCCGGGTAGCTACCAGCTTTCCGTCACGGAGAATGGTAATGTTATTGGAAGCAGCCATAACCTCATCCAGACGATGGGTGATAAAGATAATGGCAATGCCGCTCTCCGCAATCTTTTTCATCACGGAGATAAGCTGCGCCGCCTCACTCTCGGTTAAAACAGCGGTCGGCTCATCAAATACCAGAAGCTTTACGCCGGTCTTATCGATTTCTCTTGCAATCTCTACAAACTGCATATAGCCGACCGGAAGTCCCTGTACCAGGGTGTTTTCGTCAATGGACATGCCCACATGATCCAGCGCGGTGCGCGCGTCTGCCTGCATGGCCTTCATGTCCAGTCCTTCCAGGTTTTTGCCCAAAATGCGGCTAACCGGATTCGGACGGCAGATTTCACGGTTCAGCTTGATATTCTCCGTGATGGTAAAGCCCGGGAGCAGCATAAACTCCTGGTGCACCATGCCGATGCCTTTTTCCATGGCATCGTGCGGGGAAAGGATGTGCGTCTCCTCTCCGTTTAAATATACGCTTCCCTCAAATCCGCCGGTGCTGTGGATGACCGGCATACCGAACAGTACGTTCATCAGCGTGGATTTACCCGCACCGTTCTCTCCAAGGAGCGCATGGATCTCACCTTTTTTCACAGAAAGGGAAACGCCCTGAAGTACCGCGTTCTCCCCATACTGCTTACTAATGTTTTTCATCTCAAGAACATATTCTGTGTTCATGAAAAGCCCCTTTCTCTAAGATAGAAACAGGCACACCCGAAATCAATAGGGTGTGCCTGTCTGCAGATTTCAGTCTCTTACTTTAAGTAGTCGTTAAAATCAACCGGAGCAAGGAGGATTGTGTAGTAGTTGTCAAATTCCTCGCCATCCGCGTTCTTGTAGTTATTGATCTTGGCACCGTCAATCTTGGAGTTGAAGAGCTCCTTCAGTTTCTCGGAATCATTACGGTCTGTGATCTCGCCGGTGATATAACCCTTTGCGTAGTCCACACCAACCTCGATGATGGTCATAGCGACCGGAGATGCCCAGGTAGAGAAGCGGTCCACTGCGTCATGCTCTTTCAGCTTTGCAGCAATCTGCTCTAATGCCTCGGTGTCATCGCCGCCGATTGCAAGTTCCAGACCCAGAGTAGCCGGGAATGCATGATACGGGCTCGGGCAGCATGGCTGCGGATAATAAGCATTCGGCTCATCCAGACATGCGGTCTGAAGAGACGGCTGCATACCACAGTTGGTGGTGAAGAATGCTACTTTCTTGCCTTCGTATTTCTTTAACTGCTGCGGAACATCTTCCAGAATGAACTGCTGGGAAGCGGAAAGGCCTGCCTCTGCAGTCGGGTCCGGAGCGGTAACGTCTACCATCTCAATGCCCAGAGCCTCTGCGTTTTTCTTAAGAAGCTCATGACGTGCCACGATCAGCTCCATAGCCATGTGGCGCGGGAAGGAATAATGTACGAATACATCGATGCCCCACTCTGCGCATTTCTCCATGATGGTATCACCCTGCGCTGCCTCATCTGAATACAGTACAAGGTCAGCTGCTGCGGAGATAACTGCCGGATCCTCCTGCGGAGTACCCGCGATCAGAAGCATGTCGTCACGGCCCATCTCTCGGACTTTATCAAATCCTGCCTTTGCGCCAGGAACTGCCTGACACATCACAATTGCCTTTACATCCGGGTCAGATGCGAAGGATACAATCTGGGATACGGTAGTCTCCATCTCAGACATGAAGTTGTCCGGATAAGTTGCGGTCACGATGTGCTCCGGTCCGTAGGTTTCCAGCGCACGCTCTGCCGCACGGAACTCCTCCTCGCCCTGGGATACGGTACCGGTTAAGATAGCTACCTTCCAGTTGTCAGAACCCTCGGATTTTGCAGCTTCTGCCGCCTCGGTCACAGCGGCCTCTGTGGTTTTCCCAGTTTCCGCCGGTGCTGCGGTTGTTGCCGGTGCTGCGCTTCCGCCGCCGCATCCGGCCAGTCCCATTGCCATAGCTGCTGCGGTAACCAGTGCCATAATTCTTCTCTTTTTCATATTCTTCCTCCTTCTCCTTAACAGCCCAAAGCTGTTCTGTTTCCGGCCGCGCCGCTAATATGTTCCCCCTTGCGCGCCGGGTGCAAAGCCCGTTTTTCGTGTGTACGTTTACGGCTTACACTTGTCTTTTAGTGTAACACAGCATTTTCATTTGCGCAAGCACATTTTATTAAAAATGTTATGTTTGGCTGTAAAAAATAAGCCTGATTTCGTAATTTTTATATAAAAAAGTGTGGCAGATTCTCAAAACGTTGAAAATCTGCCACACTTTTCTCATGAATGTGTCAATTTTTATGCACAAATATTGTGCATTTGTTCATTTGCTAACGGTTGGCCAGTTCCTCGGTAATGTCCTCCCAGGTCACGCCCCGCTCCGCCATCAGAACCATGACATGATACAGGAAATCAGAGATCTCATACTTGATTTCCTCCGGATCCGGGTTCTTGGCAGCAATGACGATCTCGGTAGCTTCCTCTCCCACCTTCTTTAAGATCTTGTCAATGCCCTTATCAAACAGGTAGTTGGTGTAGGAACCCTCTTTTGGATGAACCTTGCGGTCCTGGATCACGGAGAACACATCCTCAAATACCTTTAACGGATTGGTCTCGCGGTATTCCTTTTCCGCCAGGGTCTGGAAGAAGCAGCTGCGGGAGCCGGTATGGCAGGCCGCGCCAATCTGGTGAACCTTGGCCAGGATGGTGTCATTGTCGCAGTCTAAATGCAGAGACTTTACATACTGGAAATGTCCGGAGGTCTCGCCCTTTAACCACTGGCTCTGGCGGCTGCGGCTGTAGTAGTGCATCTTGCCGGTGCGCAGGGTGTCTGCAAAGGCCTGCTCATTCATATAAGCCAGCATCAATACCTCAAAGGTCTTGAAATCCTGGACAATAACCGGAACCAGACCGTCGGAGTTGGTCTTAAAGTTGCCCCAGGAAACGCTGCTCTTTAAAATGTCAACGGGAATGTCCAGAGCGCCAAGCTCCTGCTTTTTCTCCATATAATTGCCATTTTCCGGCTTCTCATTTACCAGAACCACACCGGCAGCAGGCTCTGCCTTCAGTTCTTCTGCCAGTTTTCCGGCATCACAGGACGGACTCATGACATAGTAGTGCATCTGTTCTTCCATGGTGCGGATCACCTCTGCCGCCTCCGGAAGCACTTCCTCTCCCAGAAATGCCATAGATGCGCCAAGCTGGGCATATTCCGGAATGCGTTTTGTCTGCGCTGCGTCATTTAAACGGATGAAAATCTTCTCACTGCCGAAGCGGTCCGCTGCCTCCTTGATCATATCGACATTCTCTTCCAGGGACGCATCCAGGAATACGCCTTTTGCGCCTGCATAGAGATATTTTTTTACGTCCTCCAGGCGTTTTACCCGGCCGCCCGCAAAGATCGGAATGTCAATGGCCCGCGCCATTTTCCGGATCAGGCCGATGTGAAACTCATGCGCTTCATCCGTCTTTGCGCTGTCCACAAAGACCAGGCCGTCCGCGCCGTCGTTGCCGCAGGCGGACGCATAGGAAAGAATCTCCTCTTCCTGTTTTTCATCGCAGCAAAGCTGCGCCAGTAACCGCTTAAATTCTGCCATAACTATTCTCCCTGTTCAAACCGCGCTACCGCATCCGGCAGGCTGATTTTTTTCTCATACAATGCTTTTCCAATGATGGCGCCTCTGATGCCATTTTCATGCAGGCGGATAAGGTCCTCCATGCAGGAAACTCCGCCGGAGGCGATCACATCCAGTCCGGTCTTTTCCGTCAGAAGCTTTGTGTACTCCACGTTTGGCCCGGCTAAGGTGCCATCCTTGGAAATGTCCGTATATACAATGTGTTTTACACCGAATTCCTTCATCTGCTGACAGAGCTCCAGCGCGGAAAGGCTGCTGACCTTCTCCCAGCCCTCCACGGCTACCATGCCGTTTTTGGCATCCACACCGGCCACAATGCGGTCCGGCCCGAAGGCTTCCACCAGCTCTTTCATGAATTCCGGCCGCTCCACGGCGCGGGTTCCGATGATGCAGCGGGTGATGCCAAGATCCAGCATATTCTTTACCGCCTCTGCGCTGCGGATGCCGCCGCCCAGCTCAATCGGTACGGAAACACTGGATACGATGGCCCGGATGGCATCCTCATTCACGGAATGGCCTGCCAGTGCGCCGTCCAGATCCACAATGTGGAGGAAGGATGCCCCCTGGCTGACCCAGAGCTTTGCCATATCAGCCGGTGTATCGGAGTATACTTTTACGTTGTCAAATAATCCCTGTGTCAGGCGGACACATTTGCCGCCCTTCATGTCGATTGCCGGATATAACTGCATTGTGATTGTTCTCCTTTCCTACAGAACGCCTTTCGTGGACAGTACGTCCGTGATGCGGGCATCGTAACGGGTCGCGTTGTCCAGCGCTTTGGCAAAGGCCTTAAAAGCGCCCTCGATGATGTGATGGTTGTTGATGCCGCTCAACTGCTTTACATGCAGGTTCATCTCCGCACCGTAGGATACCGCATAGAAAAACTCCCGGATCATCTCCGTCTCCAGATCTCCTACTTTTTCCCGGTCCAGATTTAAGTCATACACCAGGTACGGACGTCCACAAAGGTCCAGAGAACAGAGAAGCAGTGCCTCATCCATGGGAAGGATCATTGTGCCGTAGCGGACAATGCCCTTTTTATCTCCAACAGCCTCTTTGATGGCCTTTCCCAGCACAATGCCGGTATCCTCGATGGTGTGGTGGGTATCGACCTCCAGATCCCCATCCACACAGAGCTTTAAGTCAAACAGGCCATGCCGCGCAAAGCCGTTTAACATATGGTCGAAAAAGCCAATGCCGGTATGGATATCCGCTTTTCCGGTTCCGTCCAGATCCAGAGTCAGGCGGATTTTTGTTTCTTTTGTATTTCGTTCAATCGTTGCGCAGCGTGCCATGGTGCATTCCTCCTTACTCGAAGCGGACACGGATGGAATTTGCATGTGCCGTCAGATGCTCTGCCTCCGCAAAGCTCTCAATGTCGGTGTGCACTGCCTCCAGCGCCTCTCTGGAATAGTAGATGATACTGGATTTCTTAATGAAATCGTCCACGCCTAACGGGGAGAAGAATTTTGCTGTGCCGTTGGTCGGAAGTACATGGTTCGGGCCTGCAAAGTAATCCCCCAACGGCTCGGAGCTGTACTCACCCATAAAGATGGCGCCGGCGTTCTGGATCTTGGTCATAACCTCAAACGGGTTCTTTGTCACAATCTCCAGGTGTTCAGAAGCAATGGCGTTCGCTGTCTCAATGGCATCCTCCATGGAATCTGCCACCAGAATATAGCCGTAATTCTCCAGGGATTTCTCCAGAATTGCCTTTCTGGAAAGATTCTGCACGAAAGCATCTGCCTCTGCGGAAACCTTCTCTGCCAGTTCCATGCTGGTGGTAACTAAAATTGCGGAAGCCAGCTCGTCGTGCTCTGCCTGGGATAAGAGGTCCGCCGCTACATAGCGCGGGTTTGCGGTCTCATCTGCCAGTACCAGGATCTCGCTCGGTCCGGCAATGCTGTCGATGCTGACATGTCCGTATACCGCCTTTTTCGCCAGGGCTACAAAGATGTTGCCCGGTCCTACGATTTTATTGACACGCGGAATGGATTTGGTACCAAATGCCAGTGACGCAATGGCCTGGGCTCCTCCCACCTTGTAAACCTCGGTTGCACCGGCCAGATGTGCCGCGATCAGGGTGACCGGATTTACCTTGCCGTCTTTTCCAGGCGGTGTCACCATGACAATCTTCTCCACTCCGGCTACCTCTGCCGGGATAATGTTCATCAGTACGGAAGACGGGTATGCTGCCTTGCCGCCCGGCACATAAACGCCAACGCTGGAAAGTGCGGTTACCTTCTGGCCCAGAATGGTGCCGTTCGGCTTGCTGTCAAACCAGCTGTACTGTTTCTGTTTCTCATGATACTCCCGGATGTTCTTCATGGATTTTTTCATAACAGCCAGAAGCCCCGGGTCCACCTGGGAAAGTGCCTCCTGAATTTCTGCCTGGGTCACACGGATATTGTCTGCGGACAGCTCTGCTCCGTCAAATTTTTTTGTGTATTCAAAAAGGGCTTCATCGCCTCTTGCGCGGACATCGTCCACGATTTCCTGTACGGTGCCCTCGTAAGCGCTGTAGTTGTTCGGGTCACGCTTTAATAAATCCGCAAGGATATTTGCCCTGCTCTGTTCATTTAATTTGATGATTCTCATGGTTCTTTATGCCTCCTGAATCAGATTTTTTAACTGCTGTATGATTTTGGTGATGCGCTCATGCTCCCGCTTCATGCTGACCTGGTTGACTACCATGCGGGCAGACAGCGGGCAGACCTCCTCCAACACCGTAAGGCCGTTCTCCCGCAGCGTGGATCCGGTCTCTACGATATCCACAATGACCTCGGAAAGCCCGACAATCGGCGCCAGCTCAATGGAACCGTTTAACTTGATGATTTCCACCGTCTGATGCTTTTTGTTATAGAAGTAATCCTTTGCGATGGCCGGATACTTGGTGGCCACGCGGATCAGCTCATGGTGCTGTAAAAGCTCTCTGGCTGATTCCGGGCCGCATACGCACATACGACACTTGCCAAGCTTTAGATCCAGCACCTCATAAAGCTTTCGTCCCTCTTCCAGGATCGTATCTTTTCCTACAATGCCGATATCGGCTGCGCCGTACTCCACATAAGTCGGCACATCATTGGCCTTCGCCAGAAAAAAACGGTACCCCAGTTCTTCATTGGTAAAGATCAGTTTTCTTGTGTCTTTGTCCTTCATCTCCTCACAGGTAATGCCGATCTTCTCGAACAGATCCAGGGATTTATTTGCCAGCCGTCCCTTGGCCAGCGCAAACGTAAGATATCTCATAACGGCCGTCTCCTTTAATGAATGTAATCCCGAACTGTTTCGGTGTATGCCTGACGGACAGAAACACCCGTCTCCGTGTCGTAAACAACTGCGGTGCTGCCATCTGCCGGAAGGCTGATGAGGCGGTGCATCTGAAACCGTCTCGCGTAGTCCAGGTAAGCATCCATGCTCTCCGCCTCTGCTCTTGGTGTCAGCTGCGCCGGAATGCCGGCATTGCGGAACTGGCATGCCAGGCGGATGGCCTTGTCTCTTGCTGCCGGATCATACAGGATGATGGTGTCGTTCATTTTGACATCGATACGGATTTTCTGTCTGGAGAGTGCCAGAAGCAGCTGGTCTGCCATAATGGCAAAACCGACTGCGGCTGCTTTCTTTCCAAACTGCTCCAGAAGCTTGTCGTAACGTCCGCCCGCCACGATGTACTCGCCGGTTCCGTAAGTATAAGCCTTGAAAATAATGCCGGTATAATAAGAATATTTGCTCAGCATGCCAAGATCATAAGAAACGTAATCCCCAAGACCATAGCTGTCCAGAATCTCCTGCACCTCTTCCAGACGGCGGATCGCACCTAGCGCCCGCTCATTGGTGGTCATGGACCTGGCCAGGCGAATCTGGTCAATGTCCCCGAACAGCTCCGGAAGCTTTAAGAAGAGCTTCTTTAAATCATCACCCATGGTCTGCTCGGATAAAAGCTCCTCCACGCCAAAATAATTCTTGTTCTCAATGAGGATACGAAGCTGCTCCTGCGTCTCCTCGTTCATGCCGGATTCTTCCACCAGACCGCGGTAAAATTCCACCTGTCCCAGTTCTACCTGAAACTCCTTTAGGCCGGTCTCCCGTAAGGCATCAATGACCATGGCGATCATCTCTGCATCCGCATCCGCCGTGTCATCCCCAATCAGCTCGGCGCCGGTCTGGGTGGACTCCTTTAAGCGGCCCTGGTAGCTGGTTCCATTGATAAAGGTGGGACCCAGATAGCAAAGGCGCAGCGGCTTTGTCTCATCCATATAGTACTTTGCCACGCAGCGGGCAATGGGCGGCGTCATATCCGGCCGCAGCACCAGGGTGTTGTTGTCCCGGTCAAAGAACTTGTACATGCCCTGACTTCCCACGCTTCCGCGCTCTTTTTTGAAAATATCAAAAAACTCAAATACCGGTGTCTCAATGCTCTGATATCCGTAAAGGCCAAACACATGCTGGATTTTCTGCTCCACAGCAAGCTTTCTGGCACATTCCTCCGCGTAAATATCACGCACACCCTCCGGGGTATGCAGTAACTGGTTGTTCATGTTCATAATCCCGTCTCCAATGCTCTGTTATGGTAAAGTGCTAATTCGTTAACGTGGTTTTAATTATAGGAGAAAGTATCTGAATTGTCAATCAATATCTTGCAATCTTCTTTCCTTTATTCTAAATCCATGAATCAGTACCGTCAAACATTTTCCGATTCTCTATCTTTCTCTCTATCTTTTTTTCTAATACAATCATTTTTTATTGCTGGCTTTCTTCCTTCCATTCATGATTTACCTTTATTTATTAGTATATTTTATATATAATGCCTGTTGTATAAATATAGTGATATATGTTACACTGATTCTGTATCTCACATGTACCCGTTTGCATCTAATATACGATTACATACAATTGGAAGGAGTTAAGCAACTATGGGAGGCTTTTTCGGAGTAGTATCAAAACACGACTGTGTGATGGATCTGTTTTTCGGCACAGACTATCATTCTCACCTGGGGACACGCCGCGGCGGCATGGCGGTCTATGGAGAAAACGGATTTCAGAGAAGTATTCATAATATAGAGAATTCCCCGTTCCGGACAAAATTCGAACGGGATGTAGAAGAACTTTCCGGGAATGCCGGAATCGGTTCTATTTCTGACAATGAGCCGCAGCCGCTTCTGATCCACTCCCATCTGGGGAGCTACGCCATCGTTACTGTCGGCAAGATTAACAATGAAGAAGAGCTGATCGACCACGCCTTCAAAAACGGCCACATTCATTTCATGGAAATGAGCGGCGGACGCATCAATGCCACCGAGTTAACCGCAGCCATCATCAACCAGAAGCAAAGCCTGGTGGAAGGACTTCTGTACGCCCAGGAGATGATTGAGGGTTCCATGACCATTCTCCTGCTGACCCCGGATGGCATCTACGCTTCCAGAGACCGCTACGGACGTACCCCGCTGACCATCGGCCAGAAGGACGAGGCCTGCTGCGTTTCCTTTGAAAGTTTTGCCTACATCAACCTGGGATACCACGACTGCTATGAACTGGGACCTGGCGAGATTGTGCGGGTGACTGCAGACGGCGTAACCCAGCTTTCCGCACCGCGAAAAGAAATGAAGATCTGTTCCTTTTTATGGGTCTATTACGGCTACCCGACTTCCAGTTATGAAGGTGTCAATGTAGAGGAAATGCGCTACCGCTGCGGACAGATCCTGGCGGACCGTGATCTGGGCTGCGCTGGATGCAAGCACTGCCCGGGACATACAAACGCAGCTGCTCCCGGCAGCCAGACTCCTGAGTCTGCCGATTCTGCTGAGCAAAGCGCAGCCAGCGCACCGGCTGACACCATCCACCCGGATATCGTAGCCGGTGTTCCGGACTCCGGTATTGCCCATGCCATCGGCTATGCCAACGAATCCGGCATTCCGTTCGCGAGACCCTTCATCAAATATACCCCTACCTGGCCACGCTCCTTTATGCCGCAGAACCAGAGCCAGAGAAACCTGATCGCGAAGATGAAGCTGATCCCGGTAGGCGCCCTCATCAAAGACCAGAGCCTGCTCCTCATTGATGATTCCATTGTCCGCGGAACCCAGCTTGGTGAGACCACCGAATTCCTCTACCAGAGCGGAGCCAAAGAAGTCCACATCCGCCCGGCCTGCCCGCCGTTACTCTTCGGCTGCAAATACTTAAACTTCTCCCGCTCCAACTCCGAGCTGGATCTCATCACCCGCCGCATCATCCGCGACCGCGAAGGAGATCATGTATCTGAAGAAATCCTCGCTGACTACGCAAACCCGGACAGTAAAAACTATCAGGAGATGGTCGAAGAAATCCGAAGACGCTTAAACTTCACCACCCTCAAATTCCACCGTCTGGATGACCTGGTGAAATCCATCGGACTGCCAAAGGAATGCCTGTGCACCTACTGCTGGGATGGACAGGAGTAAAGATCAATAGTATGGTAACGAAAATGCCAGGGGCGCCGAATTGGCGCCACCTGGCATTTTCTGTACGGGAATAAAGTTTTATTGTGCGGAATCCCGTTCCGTGAGATCTTTCTGGATCGTCTCCAGATAATGCACCAGAATATCCCTGCTGGCGTGGATCTGATAGGTTTTATCGACTTCATCGTAGATGAAGCTTTTGCGCCCGCCAGCTTCCATGCGCTTCCAGAATTTCTCCAGATCCCGGAAGGGCACGTAGTACATTTCATCCAGCGCAGTAAAATGCAGGATAATAAAGGCAATTCCGCCCTGCTCCTCGAATTCCTTCATGAACCGGATCTGGTGCTCGTGGATATTTTGGAGCGGGAAGGTTTTTACGGCACACTCCTTTGCGTCAAAGCAGACGGGAATGCCCTGTACGGCACCGATATAATCTACGGTACTTTTCTGGTCAAAGTAAGCCAGTGTGATGTGACGGGTAGACTTCTCGATGGTGATGGGCGTGATGGGCGTTGGGATTTTCTGGATCAGGGCCAGCTTTTTCTCCCGGTAGGCCTCATTGGTGTGGTTGATCATATCCTCCAGCGTGGAACCGCGCAGTCCCCGGCTTTTCCAGGTTCCCATACTAACGCACTCCCTCTGGCAGACTGCCAAGAACTCTGGCAAACTCGCCCGGAAGCGGAGCGGTAAAGCTCTTTCCGCTTAAATGCGCCAGCGGCTCTTCCATCTGCGGGAAAACCAGTTTCCAGGAATGAAGCATCTGGGAATGAATATGGTACTGGCGCTTTGCCTCCTCATTGACCTTCGGATTGCCATACTTCATATCCCCTACGATCGGATGCCCGATGGACGCCAAATGCGCGCGGATCTGATGCGTGCGTCCGGTAATCAGCGTTACTTTGAGAAGCGTATAGGCACCGGTTTCCATAAGCGGCTCATACTCCGTACAGATGGGCGCGCTGTCCGAAAGTTCCTTCTGGCTGATGGATACCTGATTCGTCTTCTCATCCTTCTTTAAGAATCCCTCGATCCGCTTTTTCTCCCGGACAGAACCGGAAACCACACAGAGATAATATTTATGCAGGGATCTGTCCTTAAACATGGCAGAAAGCCTTTGCAGACCGGCCAGAGAACAGCCTGCCGCCACCAGGCCGCTGGTGTTGCGGTCCAGACGGTTGCAGACCGACGGACGGAAGCTTCGCAGGTCTTCCTTCGTCAGTTTCCCGGAATCCAGCAGATAATCGATCAGATACTCCACCAGGGATTCATCCTGCTCCTTGGCCTTCTGGGACAGCATTCCAGAGGGTTTGTTGATCAGAAGCACATGGTCATCCTCATAGATGATATGCAGCTTCGTTTTCTTTACCTTCTGCACCTTCACCTCAGAAAACTTCTCAATGGTCTCATCTGCCAGAAACAGCTTGATCTCATCTCCCTCGGAAAGCTTTTCCGAACCATCGCATTTCTTTCCGTTCAGGACAATGTTTTTCTTACGCATCATCTTGTAGAGGAATCCCTTGCCAGCCAGGTTCAGGTATTTGGCCAGCAGCTTATCCAGGCGCTGTCCGGCCTCATTTTTATTTACCGTAATGGATCTCATAAAAGATCCTCCTTTGTCTTTTTTACATGGACAGATTCTTCATCAGCTCTGCCGCGTAATCCACCACACCGTCATCTTCGTATTCGGAAGCAGGTTTTAAGCTGTCCAGTCTGCGGAAAAACACATGCGGATCCCGGATCAGCTTCACATTTGGATCCAGCTTGTTGGCCTTAAAAAGCGCATTCACCGCTTTCTCTGCCTTGGAAAGATCTGTTTTCTCATTGCTGCAGAAGGCAAACACCCCGTTCGGATGCACAGCCACCGCATCTAACGGAAGAATCTGTTCCTTTGTGGTGACAATGAGATCGTACAGCATGGTGCATTTTTCTTCATAGGAACGGGCCTTCTCGTAGAAGGAACGCTCCGCCGTGCGGTACTTCCAGGACGCCAGAAGCGGGGATGCCAGGTTCGCCATGGGAAGCACAGTCAAAATAGCCATGACAGTCAGGATATTTTTTGCGGCCTGTTCGGAAGTCAGCTGTCTTGCAACAAGCTGTGCAATAATCACCGCCGCAAACAATGCGACCAGAAATGTCCGATTCCGTTTATGCTGATCCCGGTATCCGTATTGTCCTTTTCGGATTTTCATCGTTGTTTTTCTCCTCTTTTTCTCATGTAACATTCACGCCACAATTCCTTTGCAGATCAAAGCTTTCTCCTTACCGTTCATTTGGCAAACAGCAGGGAAAGAATAAAATCATGCGGGAATATCTTGGCTAACAGGAAAAAGGCTTTCATAAGAAAACCATATACTGACACGGTTTTTCCCATCATGCTGTCGCGCAGCGCCTTTTTCACAACCTTTTTGGGGTCTGCCATGACCAGGCGCTTATAAAGCGGAATCTCTCCGGTGGTCTCGGCAATATCAAAAAACTCTGTTTTGACCGGTCCCGGACAAACTGCCGTCACGCAGATCTGCCGCGGCTTTAACTCCATGGCCAGCGCCCGGCTGTAGCTTAAGACAAACGCCTTTGTGGCCGCATACACGGCAAACCGCGGCTGTGGCAGAAAGGCCGCTGCGGAAGCAAACTGCAGGATGCGGCTGTTCTCTGACATATACGGAAGCACCAGACGCGTGACCGCAGTCAGAGCCCGGCAGTTCACATCAATCATACCGGTTTCCTCATCCAGCGCCAGATCCTCCGTACCCCCGATTTTTCCAAACCCGGCTCCATTCACCAGAATCTTTACCTCCGGTTCTTCCCACTCCAGCCTTTCTGCCAGTTCCGCGAAAGCCAGCTCATCCCGAAGATCCAGTTCCAGCACCTTTAACGGAACCGGCACTTCCTTCTCCAGCTCTTCCAGCCGGTTTCTTCTTCTTGCAACAACCCAGATTTCTTCCAGCCCGGCGAAGCGGTCCGCAAGCTGGATCACACATTCCCGGCCCATGCCGGATGACGCGCCTGTTACGATGGCAATCTTTTTCTTTCCTGTTCTCATACTGCACTCTCCTGAGCTTCCAGTCTGTTTTGTTTCAAAGCTGCGGCAGTCCTGCGCTGCCATTCTTCTTATTTTGTAACTGTTCAGTACCCTCACAGTTACCTTATTTTTTCTTATGAACGTTGCGGATCGTCTTTTTCTTTGCCGGTTTCGGAGCTTCTGTTCTTCCGGCTCCTGCAGGCTTGCCCGCATTCCGGAAAGCTGCTGTGCTGACTCCGGCAGACTTACTGCTGCCATTTCCAGCCGCTTTTCCGGCCATATGCCCGGCAGCACGCTTCTGGCCGCCGCCAAATCCATTTCCACCGGAAGGCCTGCCCTCCCGTCGGAAAGCATTTCCTTCATAAGCTCCTGCTCCGCCCCAGTGCATCTCCCTCGGACGGATCAGGCATTTTTTATCGAACCCGATCAGATCCGTGCGCCCGGCCTTGATCAGGGCTTCCTTGACCAGATCATAGTTTTTTGGATTGCGGTACTGGATCAGGGCACGCTGCATTGCCTTCTCATGGGGGTTATGCGGCGTATACACCTCTTCCATGGTCCGGGGATCCAGTCCGGTGTAATACATACAGGTGGAAAGCGTGGACGGGGTCGGATAGAAATCCTGTACCTGCTCCGGCATATAGCCCAGATCCCGCAGGTATTCCGCCAGTTCCACAGCCTCCTTTAAGGTAGAGCCCGGATGGGAGGACATCAGATACGGAACCAGATACTGCTCTTTTCCGATTTTTTTGTTCATGTCCTTATATTCTTTGACAAACTGCATATATACCGAATTCTTCGGCTTGCCCATGCGCTTTAAAACCGCATCCGCCACATGCTCTGGCGCAACCTTTAACTGGCCGCTGACATGGTACTCACAGAGCTCCCGTAAGAACGCGCGGTTTTTATCGGCCAGCACATAGTCAAAACGAATGCCGGAACGGATGAACACCTTCTTTACCTTCGGAATCGCCCGCAGCTTGCGCAACAGGGAAATGTAATCGCTGTGATCCGCGCGGATATTCTTGCATGGCTCCGGGAACAGGCACTGCCGGTTCGGGCAGGCGCCCTTGGTCAGCTGCTTTTCGCAGGCCGGAAAACGGAAGTTTGCAGTCGGGCCGCCTACATCATGGATGTAACCCTTAAAGTCCGGCTCCTCCGTTAACAGCTTTGCCTCTTCTACCAGAGACTCATGGCTTCTGGCCTGAATGATACGGCCCTGATGGAAGGTCAGCGCACAGAAGCTGCAGGCACCAAAGCAACCACGATTGCTGATGAGACTGAACTTAATCTCCCGGATAGCCGGAATGCCGCCTTCTGCCTCATAGCACGGGTGGTAATTTCTCATATAGGGAAGGGCATAGACCTCATCCATCTCCTCCTGAGTCAGCGGTTTGGCCGGCGGGTTCTGTACCACAAATTCTTTTCCATAATAGGGCTCCACCAGGCGTTTGCCCAGTACCGGATCCGTGTTGCTGTACTGAACAAAAAAGCTCTGTGCGTAAACCTTTTTATCGTCCTTCAGTTCCTGGTAGTCCGGCAGCATCTTATAGTCATATACGATATCCAGATTTCTGGTTTTAAACACGGTTCCGTCAATAAATGTAATATCTTTGATATCAATTCCGCTGTTTAAGGCATCCGCAATCTCCACGATGGAGTGCTCACCCATGCCGTAAGAGATCAGGTCTGCCTGGGAATCCAGAAGGATGGATCGTTTCAGCTTGTTGGACCAGTAATCGTAATGTGCCAGACGGCGCAGGCTGGCCTCAATGCCGCCAATGATAATCGCCGCATCCTTATACACAGAACGGATCAGGTTGCAGTAGACGACGGTTGCGTAATCCGGGCGTTTGCCCATCACGCCGCCCGGTGTATAGGAATCCTGCTGTCTGCGTTTCTTGGAAACAGAATAATGGTTTACCATGGAATCCATGTTTCCGGCCGATACCAGAAAACCAAGACGCGGTTTTCCCAGAATCTGGATGCTCTCCGGATTTTTCCAGTCCGGCTGGGCAATGATGCCCACTTTGTAGCCGCGGGCTTCCAGAAGGCGGCTGATGATGGCCGGGCCAAAGGATGGATGGTCTACATAGGCATCGCCTGAGACATAGACAAAATCACACGCATCCCAGCCGCGCCGGTCCATATCTTCCCGGCAGACCGGCAAATAATCATGTATCATAATCTTCGATTCTCCTTATTCTGCATCAAAAAGTTCATTATAATCATCAATATAAAAATCGGCAAGTTCCATCTTTTCTTCGCGCATGCCGGTGGAAAACGCGTCCTCCACGGCACAGACTCTCATGCCGGCGCGTTTTCCCGCCAGGATTCCTGCCGGGACATCCTCAAATACCATGCAGCGGGATGGATCTGTCTGAAGCCGCCTGGCAACTTCCAGATAAATATCCGGCGCCGGTTTTCCCGCCGCCACCTCACAGGCTGTTGCGATAACCTGAAAACAGGGGCGGATCTGCAAGGACTCCAGCACAGCGTCTACCATATCGCGGCCGTTGCTGGTGGCAATTCCGGCTTTTTTCCCGGTGCGCTCCAGATACTGTAAAAGGCGCAGGGCGCCCGGCTTTAAGGGCACTTCATTGCGGTATTTTTCAATGCTCATCTGGATCCATGCTGCTTTGATCTCATCGATGGAATCCGGGATCTGGAAACGGCTCTTAAAATACTCCGCTGTCTCCGAAAAGCTCATACCCTCAATGATCTTCTGAAGATCCGGCGGACAGGTGTAGCCAAACCGGCCCAGATATTCGATATCAATTTCTTTCCACATCCACATGGAGTCTACCAGCGTTCCATCTAAATCGAACAAAACGGCGTCTGCATCCCGCAGCGCCAGAGCGGCGGCCCGTCCGGACATGCCAGTTTTGTTGCTATGCATATCGAGAAGGCGCCAGTGGCGCGTCTGCTGATTCTGTGTTGTATTCTGATTCATAAACTGATTCCTTTGTTTTCTATATTCCCTGTAGCACCACAGCGGCATTATTTTCCAAGCAGCTCCAGTTCCTCTTCCGTCAGCGGACGGTACTCCCCCGGCTTTAACTCCGGGTCCAGCTTCAGGCTTCCCATGGACAGGCGTTTTAAAAACACTACCTGACAGCCCAGTGCCTCAAACATACGCTTCACCTGGTGGAATTTTCCTTCCTGGATTGTCAGAAGAATCTCGGCACCTTTTTCCCACTGTTTTAAGATCTCCAGTTTTCCCGGCATGACCGGCGTGCCATCCGTCAGTGTCAGTCCCGCCGCCATCTGCTCCACTGCCGTTTCCGGCAATTTTCCTTCAATCCGGGCAAAATACACCTTATCGACATGTTTTCCCGGTGCCAGAAGCCGGTGGGTCAGATCTCCGTCATTGGTCAGGAGCAGTAGTCCCTCCGTGTCAATATCCAGACGTCCCACCGGGAACAAGTCGCTGCGGTTCTCCCCGCTTAACAGGTCAATGACCGTCCTGTGGCGTTTGTCTTCCGTTGCGGAAATGACGCCCTGCGGCTTGTAAAGCATAATATATTCCATAGCCCGGTAGCTGACCGCCTGACCGTCAAAGGTCACTTCATCGGTCTCCGGGTCAATCTTGCGCTCGGTTTTCTTTTCCGGCACGCCATTCACCTGAATGCGGCCTTTCTTTGCCGCGTCCTTGATCTGGGTGCGGCTGCCCTTGTTCATCTCTACCAGATACTTATCCAGTCTCATTAATTTTGCCATTACTGCCACCGCCATCCAGGATAATATTTGTTCTTGAAATTGCTTCCGGTATACTTGGCCCAGCCAAGCGGATAACCGTCCACTCCAATTAATACCCAGCCTTTTTTGAACACGGCTGCTTCCTCTTCTGTCGGGAAAATGGTCTCTCCCTTCAGATAACGCACGGTACGCTCATCCTGCGCGCTTAAGGAAAGAGTCTGGGAAAATTCCTTCATGCGCAGCGCCATGGCCACGGCCTGGGACGGCTCAAAGCGGTTCTTTTTACACTCGCCAAGAAGCAGGCCCGTACGCAGATAGCGCAGATTCCAGCGTTTCTCAAAACATTCCGGCAGATAATAGACCATTCCGTCACGCACCATCATGCGGCTGCGGTCAAAGGAAAACGATACCATATCCTCCCACTGGGAAAAATCACTCTCTGTTTCCAGTTTGCGTACCTCCGCTGAGACCTTGCCGGACGCAGAAACCGCCGGCGTTTTTCCGGCTTTCCCGCAAGTCGCGCTGTCCGGGGACGCTGCCGGAACGTGTTTCTCCTGTACCTGCGGTGCCTTGTCTTTTTTCCGAAGCAGTGCCAGAAAATGGCCTTCTCCCTCAATCTTATGCGGGAACAGGCGGATGACCGGCATATTGTCAAAACCGCCGCAGACACCTTCCCATGGCTGGACCGGCACCAGTTCCATATCCGGCTCTGTCTCCAAAAGCCAGGAAATGGTATCTTCATCCTCCACTTTTGCAAAGGTACAGGTGGAATACAAAAGCATGCCGCCCGGCTTTAACATGGACACGGCAGACGCTAAGATCTGCCGCTGAATGGGAGCGTAATATTCCGGTCCGCGCTCCTGCCAGCTCTTGATGAGGTCCGGGTCTTTCCGGAACATGCCCTCACCGGAGCATGGCGCATCCACCAGAATTTTGTCAAAATACGGGCCAAACACCGAAGCCAGCTTTTCCGGTGTCTCGCTGGTAACGCAGATATTTGGGATGCCGAACAATTCCAGATTTTTCAGCAGTGCCTTGGCTCTGGAGTTGCTGATGTCATTGGAAACCAGCAGGCCCTCTCCCTTAAGCTTTGCGCCCAGTTCCGTGCTTTTTCCGCCCGGAGCCGCGCAGAGATCCAGCACCTTATCTCCCGGTTCTACAGGAAGAACTGCCGCCGGCGCCATGGCGCTTGGCTCCTGCAGGTAATAAAGTCCCGCAAAATAATAAGGATGGCGGGATGCCTTTGCGTCCTCACCGATATAATAACCGTTTCCGGTCCAGGAAACCCGCCGGAGTTCAAAGGGTGACAGCGTATTCTCCCATGCTTCCCGGTTCGTCTTCCCTGTATTGAAACGAAGTCCGGCAAAGGGCTTTTCCTCATAGCTTTCCAGCCATGCATCGTAATCGGTTCCCAGCAGCAGCTTCATCTGCTCCAGGAATGTCTCTGGTAACTGCATAAAATTCCTTCCTCTGTATTCTGGCATAATTAAATTAAGTATAGCATAATTTACTCCAAGTGAAAACCCGTTTCTAAGGAGGCAGTCTTGTCCGCCATCTCCCCAGCCGCACCGGTTTTTATCCTCTTGTTTCTTCTGCTTCTGGCCTTTCCGGGGCAGGCCATCCATGGGGCCTCAGACGGGCTGCTTCTCTGGTTTCATACGGTGCTTCCAACCCTGGCTCCGGCCATGATCTGTACCCGTATGCTCCTGCTCACCGGCGGAGACCGCCTGCTGATGAAGCCGCTTTGCCCGCTGTTTCGGCGGCTCTTTTCCTTAAGTGACACCGGTTCCTTTATCCTGCTATCCGGAATGCTCTGCGGATATCCGCTGGGACCTGCCCTCTGTGCCCGGGCGCTGAAAGAAAACCGGGTCAGCAGCGAAGAGGCTTCGTATCTGCTTGCCTTTTGCAGCTTTCCAAGCCCCATGTTCCTGGCCGGATATATTCCCGGTCAGTTTCCCGGCCCGCTTTCCGTCGGTCTTCTTTTTTTCGGAATCTATATTCCGGTGTTTTTGCTGTCATGGATTGCAGGGCGCAGGTTCTCCCATGAAGCGCCTTCAGGCCCTCCGGATTCCAGAAACAGTGAACCACCCCAAACGTGCGGAGTCTCTGGGCATGAAATCACAGAAAAGGGCAGCTACCTGTCAGGCAGCAGCAAAACAGACAGTCTGGACACGGTTCTCTATGATGTGTGCGATATTATGGTGCTGATTGGCGCATATCTGATGTTATTTTCAATTCTTGCGCGTTTTCTGGCTCATGCAGCCTGGATTCCGGCCCCGGCCGCGGCAGCTCTCTGCGGCATTCTGGAAATGACCACCGGCATCCGGCAGATCTGCGGCACATTCCCCGCTGCTGTCTGCCTTCCGGCCTGTGCTGCCTCTGCGGCGTTCGGCGGAATTTCCGGCGTTTTCCAGACCCGCAGCGTCATAGGCTGCGGATCATGCGCCTCGCAAACAGCAGCGGATTTTGCCGATGCTCCGGATTCCGGTCCTGCACCGGATCAGCGGACGCGCCACAAAAGCCTTCCCAATCCGCTCAGTAACAGAAAAAATGCCGGATTTGACATCCGGCATTATGTAGGGTGGAAACTCCTGCATGCAGGGTTTTCCGCGTTGATTCTTACTGTTCTTCAGCTGGTGCTTCCTCTGGAGTTTCCTCCACACTCGTAACACTGCCAGCCAGTTCTCCGCGGTTGGAGGATACAATATCGTAGCTGGACTGCATGGATGAAATAAATGCGTCAAAGCGGCTCTGTGCTCCCTCCATGGAATGAGTAATGATAGTCTGTAAGCTGTTTAACATGTCATCGGTGTAGTTGATGGAAGCCTGACGAATGCCATTTGCCTCATTCACCGCCTCGTCGATGATGGCCTGGGCCTGAGCCTGGGCGTCTTCTACCACGCGGTTTGCTTCGGCATAAGCCTTCTGCATGATCTCATGCTCATTCACCAGCTCGTTGGTCTGGGCCGTTGCCTCAGCTACCATGGCGTCAGCCTGAGCCCGGGCCTCATTTAAGATAGCGTCCTGATTGCTGATGATCTTCTGGTATTTTTTAATCTCATCCGGAATGCGGAGACGAAGCTCTACCAGCAGCTCTTCCAGTTCTTCCTTGTTTACCAGAATTTTGGTATTGGAAAGCGGCTGGAATTTACAGCTGTCAATATATTCTTCAATCTCACCAATTAACTGTTCGATTCTGCTCATGGTTTCTTCTCCTTAACGCACTTTGGTTATTTATTTGCAAGGCGTTCCCGCACTTTTTCTGCGATAACTGGATGCAGGAACTCACTGATGTCTCCCTGATAACCGGCAATCTCTTTTACGATGCTGGAGCTTAAATAGGAATACTTTAAGTTTGTAGTCAGAAAGATGGTGTCGATGTCCGGGGCAATGACCCGGTTTGTCTGCGCCATCTGAAGCTCATATTCAAAATCTGTGATTGCCCGAAGACCTCGCACGATCACATCTGCCTGACACTGGTGTACAAAATCCACAAGAAGACCGCCGAAAGAGCGGACTTCCACGTTTGGCAGATATGAGGTGACATCTTCTAACATCTTAACACGTTCTTCGACAGAAAACAACGGAGTTTTTGAATTATTCTGCAAAACTCCAACAATCAAACGGTCCACCATGTGAGCGGACCGCTCGATGATATCCATATGTCCCAGGGTTACCGGGTCAAAACTGCCCGGATAAACTGCGATTGCCATATCACTCACCTCGATAGACAAATACATGCTTATTTGTCTTGTATTCTTTTATTTTCTCTGTAATGTAGCCCATAGAAGACAGATAGGAAAAATCTGTCTGCAGGGATGCTTCTACTATAATGGTGCTCTGTTTATCGATCATGGATGAGGTCTTTAAATAGTCCAGCATCTGCTTTTCCAGTTCATGATCGTATGGGGGATCCATGAAAATGAAATCAAAGCGGTATTTTCCCTCCAGGCGTTTTAAGGCTGTGAACGCATCACAGTGCATGACCACAGCTTTGTCCTCCAGCTTTGTTGCCTTTAAATTGTCCCGTACAATCTGCACAGCGGCCTCGTTCTGCTCCACAAACACAGCCTGACCCGCGCCACGGCTTAATGCCTCAATGCCAATGCCTCCGCTTCCGGCAAAGAGATCCAGAAAACTACAGTCTGCCAGATCATACTGAAGCATATTAAACAGTGTTTCCTTGGTACGGTCCTGTGTAGGACGGGTATTCATGCCCTCCAGGGTTTTCAGCTGGGTACGTCTCGCGCTTCCTGCTATTACTCGCATCATATCCTCCCATCATCTGAAGGCATCTATGTAACGTTTATTCCTTCACAATTATAATCAAAGCAATTATAACTTGATTTTTTCGGATATACAAGCGGTTTATAGCAGTGTTTCGTATCTTTTTTCGTACATATGCGGGTGGGAATTTTCAGTTTAGAAAATTCCTGTCTGTGAACGGCAACAAATTTTCTGAGCTGCAAAAAAGAAAGCCCGCGGTACGAATACCGCGGACCCTCTTTTTAAACTCTGCTTCTTATGCCGTGATTACTTTCCGGCCATCTGTCTTTCCTGTGCCTCGATCATTTTTTTGACCATATAGCCGCCGACAGAACCGTTCTGCGCGGAAGTTAAGTTTCCGTTATAACCCTCGGATAACGGAACACCCAGTTCTCCGGCAACCTCCATTTTGAAACGGTCCAGTGCTTCTTTTGCTTCCGGTACTTCTGCTCGGTTAGAAGATCTGCTTGCCATAATTGGCCTCCTTTCTTAAGCGCCTGCCGTGAAGCAGGCGTTTTCTCCTGCGTCATGGCCGGTCTGTGTTTTTGTTACATCCCTAGTATGTGCTTAAGAACGATTCTTACCCTGGCATCTTCTGTGTAAACTGTCAGAAATTAGGCTTCCTTTTTAAATTTATAGATCGTGGTGGTACTGTAAATATCGCCGCCTTTTAAAATAGGGGAAGCAAACTGCGGTTTGTTGACTGCGTCCGGGAAATACTGTGTCTCAAAGCAGTATCCCTGGCGTTTATCGTAAACCGCTTTTTCTTTTCCCTCCATGGGGGATAAAAAGTTTCCGGTATAGAACTGAATGCCCGGAAGATCAGTCCAGACTTCCATGACACGGCCGCTGGCCTCATCGACCGCTTTTGCGGACAGAGCCAGCTCACCCTCTTTATGTTTTAACACCCAGTTGTGGTCGTAGCCACCCGCAAACTTAAGCGGTTCATAATCTGCTTCTATATCCTGGTCAATGTATTTTAAGGACGTGAAATCCATCGGTGTGCCCTTTACCGGAACCAGATCGCCGGTCGGAATGGAATACTGGTCCGCAATGGTAAACTGGTCTGCGTCGATCCAGGCCTTCTGGTGCATGGCAGAGCCGGAAGCATGGCCTGCCAGATTGAAATAAGCGTGGTTGGTAAAGTTCGCGATGGTATCTTCATCGCAAGTCATGTGATAGTCAATGCGGATCTCATCATCGTTGGTCAGGGTGTAGCTGACACGAATGTCGGCATTGCCCGGGTAATTCTGGTCACCATCCGGGCTGAACAGGGAAAAGGTAATCTTTGTGCCATTCTCTGTTTCGCTGACCTCCGCATCCCAGATCCGGTTACGAAGGAAATCCGGTCCGCTGTGAAGATTGTTGACACCATTGTCATTGATGACGAGCGCATAGGTAATGCCGTCAATGGTGCAGGTGGCAGTGCCGATACGGTTTGCGTTCCGTCCCACAATCTCGCCAAAATGCGTATCCTGATGCAGATATGCTTCCGGTTCCTTATATCCCAGAACGATATCTGCCAGCGTGCCGTGTTTGTCCGGAACCCACATTTCCAGCCAGATACCGCCAAGATCCGTAAAAGCAGCTTTTAAACCGTGCTTGTTGGTGAGGATATATTTTGTGATTACCGCGCCATTCTCCAATGTGCCGAATGTTTCTTTGCTGAAAGCCATACCAAATACCTCCGCCTCATACTATAATTTTGCCCATAACCGTGGAACCACGGAACAGTTATGAATATTGTAACACAAAAACAGGATGGATACCAGTCTAAACCGGATCCATCCTGTTTTCTTATTTTACAAAGTTTATTTTGCCTGGATATAACCCTGGGCAGTCAGAAGCTCTGCACAGAGAACTGCGCCGCCTGCTGCGCCGCGGACGGTGTTGTGGGAAAGTCCTACGAACTTGTAATCGTAGATGCTGTCCTCACGGATACGGCCTACGGAAATACCCATGCCGTTCTCATAATCGACATCCAAAGAAACCTGCGGACGGTTATCTTCCTCTAAGTACTGGATAAACTGCTCCGGAGCGCTCGGAAGCTTTAACTCCTGCGGAAGTCCGGAGAATTTTACCAGACGGTCGATCAGCTCTTCCTTGGTCGGTTTCTTGCGGAATTTTACGAATACTGCTGCGGTGTGTCCGTTTAATACCGGAACACGGATGCACTGGCAGGTGATCTTCGGCTCGGATGCCTTTACGATGACACCGTCCTTTATCTCGCCCCAGATCCGAAGTGGCTCCTGCTCACTCTTCTCTTCCTCACCGCCGATATACGGGATGATGTTGCCTTCCATTTCCGGCCAGTCCTTGAAGGTCTTTCCTGCACCGGAGATTGCCTGATAGGTGGTTGCCACTACCTCGTACGGCTCAAACTCTTTCCATGCGGTAAGGACCGGAGCGTAGCTCTGAATGGAGCAGTTCGGTTTTACTGCAACGAAACCTCTCTTGGTGCCCAGACGTTTTTTCTGGAACTCGATTACTTTAAAGTGCTCCGGGTTGATCTCCGGAACTACCATCGGAACATCCGGGGTCCAGCGGTGTGCGCTGTTGTTGGAAACAACCGGAGTCTCAGTCTTTGCGTAAGCTTCCTCAATGGCCTTGATTTCTTCTTTGGTCATGTCTACTGCGCTGAATACAAAATCAACGCTGGCAGCAACCTTCTCAACCTCGTTGACGTTCATGACTACCAGCTTCTTGACTGCTTCCGGCATCGGGGTGGTCATTTTCCAGCGTCCGCCTACAGCCTCTTCATAAGTCTTTCCTGCAGAGCGTGGGCTTGCAGCCACGGTAACTACTTCATACCACGGATGATTCTCCAGAAGGGAGATGAATCTCTGTCCTACCATACCGGTCGCGCCAAGCACGCCTACACGCAATTTCTTTTCCATAATCGTAAGCTCCTTACTCTCCTCATGGCAACATTTCGTTTCGCCACTTTTTCGTTCCCGCTTATCCTATCTCATATTTTTCAAAAAATCAAGAGTTATTCGTCAGAAAAATACATTTGTGCGTTGTGCAAAGACATTTTCTTTGATATAAACACAACTGCACGTGAGAGACGGATTCTACAAAAAGCCCGTCCGCTTTTGGAGGCAGACAGGCTTTTGCATCATGGGACTTTTCTACAGGCGCACTTTGCTTCCCTTACCGTCCCGCTTTGCCAGCTTTAAGCGGTTTAAATGCACTTCTTTTTCTTTATAGACAATCTGTGGCTGCTGGGTCACAAAATAAATTTTTTCCAATTCATCTCCGGCACCGAGCTTCATGCCGCGCACACCGCGGGAATTCTTCTTGAGTTCCGGAATTTCTTCCATGGAGAAACGCAGGAACATACCAGACGCGCTCTGGAGTGCCAGATCGGTCTCGGTACCCACAATCCGGACAGTAAGCAGGCTGTCGCCCTCCTGCAGCTTGGTTGCTGCCACGGTACGGTTGTTGGTGACAAATTCTTCTGCCGGAACCTGCTTTACCATGGCCATCTTTGTGGCAAACAGCAAAAGCTGCCCGGTCAGGCGGCCAAAATTGGTGAGGAAAACAATTTCTTCCTTACTGCCATCGTATTTGCTTAAGTTGTCGATCGGCGTACCCTTATCACGCAGCTTGCCGGACGGAATATCCATCATCTTCACCTGGTGCAGGTTTCCGGTATCGGTAAAGATACAGAGCTTGTCGGTATTCAGGCACGGGATCACATACTTATACTCGGTATCCACCGTCTCCCGGTTCCGGTCGTAGGCAGAACGGTCTAAGAGCTTGCAGTAACCGAAACGGTCCATAACAAACACAACCTCTGCCACAGCCACAGCAGACTCCTCATATACCGCTTCTTTTCCGTTCTCAATCAGAGTCTTTCGCGGCTCAGCAAATTCTTCCTTAATGTGATCCAGATCTTCCTTGATGACCTTGTTCATGCCATCGCGGCTCTTTAACACTTTCTCGTACTCGGCAATGCGCTTTAAGCACTCCTTGTACTCCTTCTGAAGCGCCAGGATTTCCAGGCCGATGAGTTTATACAGACGCATCTCCAGAATGGCGTTGGCCTGCTTCTCCGTAAAGTTTAACTGCTTTGCATCCTCCTCAAAGCCCGGATGCTTAAACTGAATTTTGGAAATATCTCCATTCATAAGACAGGCTTTGGCATCCTTTAAATTCTTGGAGCCGCGCAGAATAGCGATGATCAGGTCGATTACATCGCAGGCACGGATGAGACCTTCGCGGATTTCCTTTTTCTCCAGTTCTTTTTCCAACAGAGCCTGGTATTTGTGGGTGGTATTCTCGTACTGGAATTCCAGATAATTTTCCAGAATACCGCGAAGATTTAAGGTCTCCGGACGTCCATGGGCGATAGCCAGCATGTTCACACCAAAGGTATCTTCCAGCTTGGTCTTCTTATACAGGATGTTGCGGATTTTCTCGATATCCGCATCTTTTTTCAGTTCCAGGACAATGCGGATTCCTTCTTTATTGGACTGGTTGGAAATATCCACCACATCAGACAGCGTTTTATTCTCTACCAGTTCCGCAATGTCCACCAGGAATTTATTAATGCCGGCGCCAATCATAGTGTAAGGGATCTCACTGATGACCAGCTTGTCCCGGTCTGCTTTTCTGCGGCCTAATTCCACCTCGATCTTGCCGCGCAGTTTGATTTTACCAACGCCGGTCTCGTAAATAGCCGGCAGGTCTTTCTGATTGGCAATGATGCCGCCGGTCGGGAAATCCGGTCCTGGCATCAGCTCCATCATCTCTTCCAAGGACATGTCTGGTTTGTCAATATAGGCCTTTACCAGATCTACAACTTCACCCAGATTATGGGTCGGAATACTGGTGCTCATGCCGACCGCAATACCCTCCGCACCGTTGATCAGCAGGTTCGGAACGCGGACCGGAAGCACCTCAGGCTCTTTCTCAGATTCATCGTAGTTGGAGACAAAATTGACTGTTTTATCCAGATCTTTTAAGTAAACCTCCTCGGCAAATTTCTTTAAGCGCGCCTCGGTGTATCGCATAGCAGCCGCGCCGTCACCCTCGATGGAACCAAAGTTTCCGTGGCCGTCCACCAGTGCCATGCCTTTTTTAAACTCCTGAGACATGACAACCAAAGTCTCGTAAATGGAACTGTCACCGTGCGGGTGATATTTACCCATGGTATCGCCAACGATACGCGCGGATTTTCTGTGTGGCTTGTCATGCCCTAAGCGCAGCTCGCTCATATCGTAAAGCACGCGGCGCTGTACCGGCTTTAAGCCGTCTCTTGCGTCCGGGATGGCTCGGGCAGTGATGACACTCATGGAGTAGTTTAAATAACTGCGCTGCATCTCCTCGGAATATTCTGTTGTTAATATCTTCTCAGCCATGTTTCCTCTCCTTATGCGTCAATCTCTGCTTCGTTCGCGTGGTCGTAGATAAACTGCTTGCGCGGCGGCACTTCACTGCCCATCAGCATCTCGGTCACCTCGGATGCCATGCGGGCATCCTCAATTTCCACACGTTTTAACACGCGGCGTTCCGGATCCAGGGTGGTTTCCCAGAGCTGTTCCGGGTCCATCTCACCAAGACCTTTGTAACGCTGCAAGCGAAAATCACCCGTGTGAGTTTTGCGGTAACGCTCCAGTTCTTTGTCATCGTACAGGTACATTTCCTGTCCTCTGGACGGAATGACCTTGTAAAGCGGCGGCATGGCAATATAGACATGTCCGTTGTAGATCAGTTCCGGCATAAAACGGTACAGGAAGGTTAAAAGCAGTGTGTCGATGTGGCTGCCGTCTACATCCGCATCCGTCATGAGGATGATCTTGTTATATTTTAATTTGGTAATGTCGAAGTCATTGCCGTAGCCCTCGGAAAAGCCGCAGCCGAAGGTATTGATCATGGTCTTGATCTCGGCATTGGCCAGGACCTTGTCCATGGAAGCTTTTTCTACGTTTAAAATTTTTCCCCGGATTGGCAGAATGGCCTGGTACTTCCGGTTTCTTGCCGTCTTGGCAGAACCGCCCGCAGAATCTCCCTCTACAATGAAAATCTCACAGAGCTCCGCGTCCCGGCTCTCACAGTTTGCCAGCTTTCCGTTGCTGTCAAAGGAAAATTTAGACTTGGTGAGCATGTTGGTTTTAGCCTTTTCCTCTGCCTTGCGGATCCTGGCAGATTTCTCCGCACAGCCGATGATAGCTTTTAAGGTCTCCAGATTGCGGTCAAAATAATGCTGCAGCAGATCTCCAGATACCGTGAAGACCGCCTTGGTGGCATCTGCACTGGCCAGCTTTGTCTTGGTCTGGCCTTCAAAGATCGGATCCGGATGCTTCACAGCCACAATAGCTGTCATGCCGTTTCGCGTATCCGCTCCGGTAAAATTCGGGTCTTTTTCTTTTAAGATGCCGAGTTCTCTGGCATAGGAATTGATGAGCTGGGTAAAACGAGTCTTGAATCCGGCCAGATGCGTGCCGCCCTCCTGCGTGAAAATGTTGTTGCAGAAGCCCAGAATATTCTCCTCAAATGCATCTACAAACTGGAACGCTACCTCAACCTCGATCTTATCTACTTCTTTCTTAAAATAGACAGGCTCGTGGATGGCTGTCTTGCCCCGGTTCAACTCTTTGACATAAGCCACAATGCCCTCTGGCTCATGATAGGTAATTTCTTCTTTCTCATTGGCCCGCGCATTCTTATAATAGATCATCAGGCCCGGATTTAAATAGGCTGTCTCATGCAGTCGACTCTTTAACCAGTCTGCCTTAAACCGTGTTTTTTCAAAAATCTCATCGTCCGGCAGAAAGTTAATCTCTGTACCAGTCTGTCTGGTCTTGCCGAGAACCGGCAGCAGGCCATTCTCCAGTTCTACCGTCGGAATGCCGCGCTCATAAGCATCATGATGGATAAAACCATTTTTGTAGATTTTTACATCCATGCGGGCTGACAATGCATTTACTACGGACGAACCAACACCGTGCAGACCGCCGCTGGTCTTATAGGCCTGATTGTCAAACTTACCGCCTGCGTGGAGGGTGGAAAGTACCACACGTTCCGCAGATACGCCCTTTTTATGCATCTCCACCGGAATGCCGCGGCCGCTGTCCTTCACCGTGCAGGAACCGTCCGCCTCCAGTGTGACCCAGATGGTATTGCAGAAACCAGCCAGATGCTCGTCCACCGCATTGTCCACGATCTCGTAGATCAGGTGATTGAGTCCCTTTGTGCCAACGCCGCCGATATACATGCCCGGGCGTTTTCGCACTGCTTCCAGACCTTCCAGGACTGTAATGCTGTCTGCGTTATACTGTGTATTTGCCATGTTACCCCTCCGTCTATAAAACTGTTCATAAAACAAATGTTCGAGTTATCATTATACCTAATAAAAAGAAAAAAAATCAAGTAAAAAGTGAAATTTCATAATTCCGGTGAATCCATACGCGGCAGCCTAGCTTAACATGAATGCTGCCAACAGAAGGGCCGCCGCCATTCCCACATTCCAGAGCGTAAACTGAAGCAGGTAACGCTGTTTCGTTCCACATTTCGGAGATTGTCCCTGCTTTTCAGCAAAAAATTTATACGAAATCAGGCTGGCCAGAGATGCAATCAACGTGCCAAGACCGCCGATATTGACACCCCGGAGAAGCGCCGCATACTGATCCGTAAACCCGGAAAGTAAAATAGCTGCCGGCACATTGCTGATTACCTGACTGCAGCCAAACGATACCAGTAATTCTCTTCCCGTTAACATCTGGTCCAGGAAGTCCCGTACCAGATCAATCCGTTTCATATTTCCAATAAATATAAAAAAGGCTAAAAAAGTCAGAAGCAGGCTGTAATCCACTTTTTTCGGAAGAAAGTTTCCATGCAATACACTGTTTAAGCACAGACATCCGGCCAGCACGATCAACAGAAGAACAGGCCAGCTTAAAATACGAAATACGGAAAGCAAACTGATCAGAAATAGAACACCCAACAGCAGATTCTGCTGTTTTCTGGTGTCCTTCCGGGAATTTTCTCCCTTTTTCTGCATTCCAGGTATCGTATCAGAAAAGGTCGTTCCTGCTTTCAGGCACCTGGCATCCAGTGTAAAGTTTTTGTGCAGCATGCAAGCACCCAGAATCATCAGAAAAGAAAGAACACTGAGTGGAGCCATGATCAACAAAAATTGTCCCATATCCATGCCTGAAACCGAATACAGATAAAGATTCTGCGGATTGCCCACCGGTGTCATCATACTGCCAAGGTTTGCCGCAATGGTCTGCATGACAATCACCGGAATCATTTCCTTTTGCAGGCCAGCCAGTTCCAACACCAGAATTGTAAATGGAACAAATGTCAGCAGCGATACATCATTTGTAATCCACATGGAACAAAAGAAGCACAGCAGCACCAGTACCAGATATAATTGCCGGAACGTATGAACTCTCGTAAGCAGAACCTGCGCAATCTCCCCGAAAAGTCCTGTCTGCTTAAATCCTTCCATAATTGTCATCAGGGAAAATAAAAGTGCCAGCGTCCGGTAATCCAGATACTCCGGATACTGGCTGTCCGGATGAACCAGGAACATAGAAACCACACCTAAGAGCATGGCCACACAGAGCACCGTCTCCTTTTTGAAATATGCAATCAGCCTCTTCATCAAATCGTATTTCCTTCCCATTCTTCCTAAAAATCACAATAGATTATTATACGTATCTTTTTCAAAATTAGCAATAGGGCAAATGGATGTAAACAAACACGAAAAACACCCCGCCGGGAAATCCCGGCGGGGTGTTTATAAATTGTATGTATGAAGAATTAGAAATCAACCTCAGTATCGTAGTAGCAGCACTTAAGCAGCTTCTCCATCTCTTCCTGACTAGGCTGACGCGGGTTGGAACCGGTACATGCGTCTGCGATGGCGTTCTTTGCGATCTCCGGCAGTCTCTCTAAGAATACCTCTTCCGGTACGAAGCCCTGCTCGGTCGGATAGCTGTCTGTGCCGTAGTTCTTGATGCAGTGCGGGATCTTTAAGTCGTCGTTCATCTTTCTTAAGTAAGCAATTAACAGAGCAACCTTCTCATCCAGGTTCTCGCCGCCCAGCTTCATGAAGTCTGCAATCTCGCCATAACGCTCTTTTGCAGTCTCATCTTTTGCGTTGAATGCGATAACCTTCGGCAGGTACATAGCGTTTGCTGCACCGTGGATAATGTGTGCGCCGTAATCTGCGAATGCAGCACCGGTCTTATGAGCCATGGAATGAACAATGCCTAACAATGCGTTAGAGAATGCCATACCTGCCAGACACTGTGCATTGTGCATAGAATCACGTTTTGCCATGTCACCGTTGTAGGAATCTACCAGATCTCTCTGGATCATCTTGATAGCGTGCAGAGCCAGCGGATCGGTAAAGTCGCAGTTTGCGGTGGAAACATATGCCTCAATTGCATGGGTCATAGCATCCATACCGGTATGAGCTACCAGCTTCTGCGGCATGGTCTCTGCCAGATCCGGATCTACGATTGCTACATCCGGGGTAATCTCGAAATCAGCGATCGGGTACTTGATGCCCTTCTGGTAATCGGTAATGATAGAGAATGCGGTAACCTCGGTAGCGGTTCCAGAAGTAGAGGAAATTGCGCAGAAATGAGCTTTTCTTCTCAGTTTCGGGATACCGAATACCTTGCACATATCTTCAAAGGTGATGTCCGGATACTCATACTTGATCCACATTGCTTTTGCTGCATCGATTGGGGAACCGCCGCCCATAGCAACAATCCAGTCAGGCTGGAATGCTTCCATGGCTGCTGCGCCCTTCATAACGGTCTCTACGGAAGGATCCGGCTCGATGCCCTCGTAAAGCTGAACTTCCATTCCTGCTTCCTCCAGGTACTGTTTTGCCTTGTCAAGGAAACCGAAACGTTTCATGGAACCGCCGCCAACACAGATGATTGCTTTCTTACCTTCGAATGTCTTTAATGCCTCTAATGCACCTTTTCCGTGATATAAATCTCTTGGTAATGTGAATCTAGCCATAATAGCTCCTCCATTCTGCCGCCGTCAGGCAGCACCTTTTTTTATTTAGATGCTTTTGTTAACTCGTTAATTTATTAACATTAACTCTGTTCTTACTATAACACTTTTTGTATATTTTGCAAGTGTTTTTTGAATATTTTTTTCATTTTATTTTCACTTTGCATAGTTTTTTTGTTAGTGCTTTGTCAAACAGAATATAAAAAAAGAGGCCATAAAAGGCCCCTTTGTGTTGCTATGTATTATCTGCGGCAGGCAGAGCTTCCCATCACATAGGAAATCATCTGCGGGCTGCTGCAGGTTTTACCGGACAGGTTCTTTCTGCTGACCCCTGCTGTTACGCGGTTTCCTGCAGGATTGCAGGCATTTCCATTCTTTCCGCATGCATTGTTATTCTGGCTGCAGTTTCCGGTATTGCCGCCATAGCTCTGGCATACCTGAATGGTGCATCCCCGGTTATTTGCTCCGTTTCCACAGTTTGCAGTCGCCGCAAATGCGGTCATCGGCTGGAAGGCCAGCAGGGCGGTTACTGCCATTGCTGCTGCGGTGGTTGCGATCTGTTTTTTCATGTTCTTTTTCTCCTTTTGTTACATAAATATTTCAAATTTGTTACAAAAGTATGTTACCATACAGAACATGGAAAAGCTACTGGGAAGTACTGGAAATCATGGCTTACAGGTATACCCGATCCCCAGGCCACCCGGTCCGATGTGGCAGGTTACGCCAAAGGACAAGTCATCGCAGAGGATGGCCTGACCCGGAAATGCTGCTTCGATTTCCTTGACCCAACCTTCTGTCTCTTCTTTTCCGGCACTGGAAGCCGCCACAATGTGCATGTTTCCCGCATCATATTCCTGCTGATAGGACTCGGCAATGACCTTCTTCACATCCTCGATCATAGTCTGCTTCGCCCGCTTTAAGCCACGGCAGTTCTTATGCAGTTCCAGAATGCCGATATCAAAATGAAGTACCGGCTTTACATTCAGAAGTCCTCCTACAAGTGCCACACCGGCAGAAATGCGGCCGCCGTGTTTTAAATATTTTAAATCATCTACCGCAATATAAATACCGGCTTTGGTCTTCACCTGCTCCATGCGCGCCTTCACTTCTGCCGCGCTGCAGCCGGACTCTAAAAGCTCCAGGGCATCCAGAATGCTCCGGTGAAGCGGCGTAGACACACTACCATTATCTACAACGTAGACCCTTCCCTCATACTTTTCCTCCTGTGCCAGCATCATGGCTGTCTGACAGGAACCGCTCAGGCCGCTGCTGATCGGAATATAAAGGATGTCCTCATACTGGGAAAGTGCCTTGTCCCACAGCTCCATGACCGCCTCCGGAGATGGCTGGGAGGTGCTGATGTCCTCCAGTCTGCCCAGACGTTCCAGGAACTCCTCCCTTGTAATATTCATTCCCTCATAATAACAGGTTCCATTCATATAAAACGGCATCGGCAGCACAAAGATCCCAAGTCTCTCTGCCTCACTCTGTGAAATGCTGCTGTGGCTGTCTGTTACAATTCCAGTTGTTCTCATCCAAAATTCTCCTTCGTATTCCCGGGAGCGCCCCGCCCTTTATTACATATGAAGGAAATTATAGCCCAATTTCCCACAAAAAACAAGCCACAGGGAATTCCTGCAGCATTTCGCAAATCAAAAACCCCCGGGAGTTCCGTATCTGGAATTCCCGGGGAGCCTTTGAAATCTCATTTAAAATTTAATCACTTCCGGTGCATGGGTGAATGCATAAATGGTTGCGGTGGCATTCTCAAAACAGAACACCTCGGTATTTCCATCATCCTCAGAATACATCTTCCGTAAGGACGGATAAGCATTCAGCATGGACTCCCGCGCCGCTCTGCGGTCGTCCTCCACCAGTTTTCCTGTTACACGGATCCATTCTCCGTCTTTGAATGCAGTGAGTTCTGCTTTCGGATTTGCGTGCAGCTGTTTGGAGACATCTTTTACCTTTCCGGTCTGGATGTACAGCTTACCCTCAAAGATGTGCGCGGTGCCGAACGGGCGCACACGCGGCTGGTCGCCTTCTACGGTTGCCAGATAATACGTATCTGCATCTTTTAAGAACTTCTCTACACGCTCAATGCCACTATAGATTACCGGTTTTACCTTCGCGATATCGATCAGGGTCAGCTCTTTCGCGCGGTTCTCCAGGCTGGTTGCCAGTGCTCCTGCGGTATCCAGGCTGGTGAGAACATGCACACCGGTCTCGATGGCATTACGGCGGATCACAAAGCCGTCATGGCTGCGCTCTGCGCCCTGCTGCGGGATATCAATAACCAGATCAACCTCATGTCCTAAGAGCAAATCCATGATATTCGGGGATTCCTGCTCCAGCTTTCTTACAGTCAGAGCCTTCACGCCGTTTTCATTTAAGACCTTCGCGGTACCGCGGGTTGCAAAGATCTTGTAGCCTACGTTCTGGAAACGTCTTGCGATCGGAACTACATTTTCCTTCTCGGAATCACGGACGGTGATGATCATGTTCTTGTGCTTCGGCAGCTTCAGGCCTGCGCCCTCGAAGGCCTTGTACAGAGCCTCGTTGAAGGTGTTTGCGATACCCAGGCACTCACCGGTGGACTTCATCTCCGGTCCAAGGCTGATATCTGCGCCGCGGATCTTCTCGAAGGAGAATACCGGCATCTTGATGGCAATGTAATCGGCTTTCTTCTGCAGGCCAGGCTCATAGCCAAGCTCTTTTAAGGTGTGTCCGCAGATCACCTGGGTTGCCAGAGGAACGATCGGGATTCCGGTTACCTTGCTGATGTACGGCACGGTTCTGGAGGAACGCGGGTTTACCTCGATGATGTAAACTTCGTTATCTGCCACGATAAACTGAATGTTGATCATGCCTTTGACATGAAGGGCCCGGGCCAGCTTCTCCGTGTAGTCCACCAGCTTCGTCTCGATTTCCGGGGTGATGCTCGGTGCCGGATAAACAGAGATACTGTCACCGGAGTGAACACCGGTACGCTCGATATGCTCCATGATACCCGGAATCAGAATATCGGTGCCATCGCATACCGCGTCGACCTCAATTTCCTTACCCACAATATATTTATCGACAAGGATCGGATGATCCTGCGCAATCTGGTTGATGATGCCGATGAACTCGTCGATATCATTATCGTTGATGCAGATCTGCATGCCCTGGCCGCCCAGTACGTAGGACGGTCTTACCAGAACCGGATAGCCCAGGTCGTTGGCTGCCTTTTTTGCTTCCTCCGCAGTGAATACGGTGTGTCCTGCCGGTCTCGGAATCTGGCATTTCTCCAAAATCTCATCGAACAGTTCGCGGTCCTCCGCTGCGTCTACATCTTCTGCTGCAGTACCAAGAATCGGCACGCCCATCTTCATAAGGGACTCTGTCAGCTTGATGGCGGTCTGTCCACCGAACTGTACCACGGCACCGTCCGGCTTCTCAATGTCTACGATGCTCTCTACATCTTCCGGGGTTAACGGCTCAAAGTACAGCTTGTCCGCGATATCGAAGTCGGTACTTACGGTCTCCGGGTTGTTGTTGATGATGATGGTCTCATAGCCTTCCTTCGCAAAAGCCCAGGTGCTGTGTACAGAGCAGAAGTCGAACTCAATACCCTGGCCGATCCGGATCGGGCCGGAACCAAGTACCAGAACCTTTTTCTTTGCATGTTCCTCTTCTACCTCGCTGATGCCGTCGAAGCAGGAGTAATAATACGGAGTTTCTGCCGCAAACTCTGCCGCACAGGTATCTACCATCTTGTAAGCAGCGCGGATGTTGTTTGCGTGGCGCATGGCCTTGATCTCATCCTGGGATACACCGGTCAGTCTGGAAATCACGTTATCCGGGAACTCAATGCGTTTTGCTTCCTTTAAAAGTTCCGGAGTCAGCGGACCGTTCTTTAAGGCATTCTCCATCTCCACGATGATAGCCAGCTTGTCAATGAACCAGTAATCAATCTTAGTAATATCGTGAATTTCCTCATAAGAAATACCGCGGCGCAGTGCCTCTGCAATAACCCAGATCCGGCGGTCATCCACTACATGAAGCTGTTCGATCAGCTCATCGTGATCCAGTCCGGTAAAGTCGTAGGAAAGCAGGCAGTCTACATGCTGCTCCAGGGAACGAATGGCCTTCATGAGGGCACCCTCAAAGTTGGTGCAGATACTCATAACCTCGCCGGTTGCCTTCATCTGGGTTCCCAGGGTACGTTTTGCGCTGATGAATTTATCAAACGGAAGTCTCGGCATCTTGACAACACAGTAATCCAGCATCGGCTCGAAGCTTGCGTAGGTCTTCTTAGTAACAGCATTCTTAATCTCATCCAGAGTGTAACCCAGAGCAATCTTCGCTGCTACTTTCGCGATCGGGTAACCGGTGGCCTTGGAAGCCAGCGCGGAAGAACGGCTTACACGCGGGTTTACCTCGATGACGCAGTACTCAAAGCTGGTCGGGTGCAGGGCGTACTGTACGTTGCAGCCGCCGGTGATGCCCAACTCGCTGATGATGTTTAACGCGGAGGTACGAAGCATCTGGTACTCCTTATCGCCCAGGGTCTGGGACGGAGCCACAACGATGCTGTCGCCGGTGTGAACGCCAACCGGATCCAGATTCTCCATGTTGCAGACGGTGATCACGTTGCCGGCGCTGTCGCGCATTACCTCGTACTCAATCTCTTTCCATCCGGCAATGCAGCGCTCTACCAGAACCTGTCCTACACGGGAAAGGCGCAGGCCGTTCTCCAGGATCTCGCGGCACTGTTCCGGGTTATCGGCAATACCGCCGCCGCTGCCGCCCAGAGTGTAGGCCGGGCGAAGTACAACCGGATAACCAATCTGGTCCGCGATGCGGAGACCATCTTCCACGTTCTCCACGATGTCAGACGGAGCCACCGGCTCGCCGATCTTCTCCATGGTCTCCTTGAACATCTCACGGTCCTCTGCCTTTTTAATGGTCAGGGCAGTGGTACCGATGAGGCGGACATGATTCTCTTTTAAGAAGCCTGCTTCCTCCAGCTCCATGGCAAGATTCAGTCCTGCCTGGCCGCCCAGGGTCGGAAGCACGCTGTCCGGTTTTTCTTTCTTAATCAGCTGCTCTACCACTTCCAGGGTCAGCGGCTCAATGTAAACGCGGTCTGCGATATCTTTATCGGTCATAATGGTTGCCGGGTTGGAGTTTAACAGAACAACCTCAATGCCCTCCTCCTTTAAGGAACGGCAGGCCTGGGTTCCGGCATAGTCAAATTCAGCAGCCTGGCCGATGACGATCGGGCCAGATCCAAGTACAAGAACTTTCTTAATATCAGGATTCTTTGGCATTAGTTATTTCCTCCCATCATGTTGATAAAACGGTCGAACAGGTACGCAGAGTCCTGTGGTCCCGGGCAGGCTTCCGGATGGTACTGTACGGTGAAAATATTCTTTCCAACATACTTCAGGCCCTCATTGGTTCCGTCGTTAACGTTGGTGAATGCCGGGATGGCAATGTTAGGATCCAGGCTCTTCGGATCCACTGCGTAACCATGGTTCTGGGATGAGATGATGGCGCGTCCGGTCTCGGCATCCTTCACCGGATGGTTGCCGCCGCGATGGCCGTATTTTAATTTGAAGGTATCGGCTCCGGTGGCCAGTGCCATAAGCTGGTGGCCAAGGCAGATTGCAAAAATCGGCACATCGGATTCGTACAGCTTGCGGATTTCTTTGATGATCTCCACATTTTCCTTCGGATCTCCAGGACCGTTGGACAGCATGATGCCATCCGGATGGGATGCGAGGATTTCTTCTGCAGTTGTATCACAGGGGTAGATGGTGACTTCACAGCCACGCTTTGCCAGGGAACGGGCGATATTGCGCTTGGCTCCAAGATCCAGAAGCGCCACTTTTTTGATCGGCTTCTCAAATTCATCGGATGCCGGAAGGATGTACTTTTCCTTGCAGGAGGTCTTTTTTACGACTCCGGTCACGGTGTACGCATGCATGCGGGCAATCGGATCGGTGAGATCATCGTACTGCTTTGTGGTGATCATGCCGTTCATGGTGCCCTTCTCACGTAAGATTTTGGTGAGTGCGCGGGTATCTACGCCGCTGATGCCAGGAATGTCGTATTTTTCCAGGAAATTCTGAATGGTATCCTCACTGCGGAAATTGCTGGGAATACGGGACAGCTCGCGGACAATATATCCATCCGGCCATGGTCTGTCGGACTCCATATCCTCATAACAAATACCATAATTGCCGATGAGCGGGTAAGTCATAACAACAGCCTGTCCTGCGTAAGACGGGTCAGTCAGGACCTCCAGATAACCGGTCATAGAGGTATTGAATACGATTTCGCTGATGACTTCGCGGGTGGAGCCAATGCTGGTTCCCTCGAACACGGTGCCATCTTCCAGAATAAGAAATGCTTTCATGGGGGAGTACCTATCCTTTCTTTCATCCGTATTGTTTGTGGGGTGATTCCTTTTGGGCCTTTTCAGACTGCTTTGTATACAATGACGTCTGCCCAAATTGATGAAATTATACATGATATGCAAGGGTTATGCAAGCTGATTTATTTTTATACTTTCTTATTTTTAGTTATCCTGTTTTATTGTTTTATTCTGTCGCATTCCAGCAGTTCCATTGCCGTGTTTCGCTGCATTCTTTTCGCCAGCCTGTTTCTCACGTTCATTGCATTCTCTGCATATCCTGTTATGATAAGCCAAACGAAATTTTCAAGGAGCTGCCCTATGCCAAGATCCATCCGCACCGCCTCAACAGAACTCTCCTCCAGCGGTCTGTTACAGGTCAATGTCGTAAATATCCAGAACAACTTTCCGATCCGCAATGCCAGAGTCACCATCACATATTCCGGAGAACCCACGGCTCCGTTAGAGGAGCTTTCCACCAATGCCTCCGGCCAGACTGAAGAAGTGAGCCTGGCTGCGCCGCCACTGGAATATAGCCTTCGTCCCGGCGAAGGCCAGCCCTATTCCGATTACAACATTATGGTAGAAGCACCGGGCTTCCGGCCGGTAACCGTGGAAGGAACCGAGGTACTTCCGGATGCTACGGCCATCCAGCCCATCCGCATGGAACCGGAAACAGATACTGAGCCAGTTGAAAATCCCATTGTGATCCCGGAGCACACCCTGTACGGCAATTATCCGCCCAAGATTGCGGAAAACGAAATTCAGCCGGTCAACGAAAGCGGCGAGATTGTCTTAAGCCGCGTGGTAGTCCCCCAGACCATTGTGGTGCATGACGGACCGCCCACCAGCAACGCCGAGAACTATTATGTTCCTTACCGAGATTACATCAAAAACGTGGCCTCCAGCGAGATCTACGCCACCTGGCCCCAGGCCTCCATCACAGCCAATGTACTGGCCATCATGAGCTTCACGCTGAACCGGGTCTATACCGAACACTACCGGAACAGAGGATACGACTTCACCATCACCTCATCCACCGCCTTTGACCATAAATGGATTCCGGGGCGAAACATTTTTGAGAGCATTTCCGTGATTGTAGATGAAATTTTTGACAACTACCTCTCCCGTCCCGGCGTACGACAGCCCATTCTGACCCAGTACTGTGACGGCAGACAGGTGCAGTGCTTAAACCGCGGCTGGATGACCCAGTGGGGCTCCTGCTCTCTGGGCGAACGCGGCTACAGCCCGATTGAAATCCTGCGTCACTACTACGGAGACAGCATCTACATCAATACGGCCGAAGAGATTTCCGGTATTCCCGCTTCCTGGCCCGGCTATGACCTGAGCATTGGTTCTTCCGGCCAGAAGGTCATGCAGCTGCAGGAACAGTTAGATGCCATTGCCACGGTCTACACTGCGATTCCCCGGGTAAACGCGGATGGCGTTTACGGACCGGCTACCGCCGCGTCGGTGCGGGAATTCCAGTCCATCTTCGGCCTGCCCCAGACCGGCGTGGTGGATTTTGCCACCTGGTATAAGATCTCGCACATTTATGTGGGCGTATCGGGAATCGGGGAGTTATATGGAGCGTAACTCCTGTTCCCGGATCATACACGAGGGCCCGGCGTTGCCGGGCCCTCAAATAAACTTACTCTTCTGTTATTTTGTCACGATCAAACTTCCGAACAGCTCCGCCGGAACATAGGCCTTCACGGCAATGCCGTCCGCCTGATATTCCTCGCTCAGCAGTTCGCCGTACTTGCGGATCGTCTGGATCTTGCCTGCCTCCTGGTAGGAGAATACCCGCTCCAGGTACACCTTCTGGCTGCGCAGGATCTGTTCTAACGTATCCAGCAGTTCCGGTACGCCTGCCCCGGTCTTTGCGGAGATCTGCACCTGGTAGTCAGACTGGAGATCTCTTGGAAATTCACCGTCTTCCTTCTGGTCGATCTTGTTGAACACGGTGACAATGATCTTGTCCTCTACCTTCAGCTCCCGCAGGGTCTCATACACCACATGCATCTGCATATCCATGTTCGGATTCGAACAGTCTACCACATGCAGGATGATGTCGCTGTACTTTGCTTCCTCCAGCGTACTCTTAAATGCCTCGATCAGGTGATGGGGCAGCTTGCGGATAAAGCCGACGGTATCCGTCAGCATGATCTGCTGTCCACTCTCCAGTTCCAGATTCCGGGTGGTGGGATCCAGGGTTGCGAAAAGCTTGTCCTCCGCCAGAATACCCGCATCCGTCAGACGGTTTAACAGCGTGGATTTACCCGCGTTGGTGTAGCCGACAATGGCTGCCACCGGAGTGTGGGCCTTCTCCCGTTGCTTGCGGATGACATCGCGGTGACGTTTCACCTCTTCCAGCTCCGATTTTAACTGGCCGATGCGCTCATGAATCAGACGGCGGTCCATCTCCAGTTTTTTCTCACCCGGGCCTCTGGTACCGATACCGCCGCCCAGACGGGACAGGGAACTACGCAGACCCACCAGTCTGGCCGCCCGGTATTTTAACTGGGCCAGCTCGACCTGAATTTTACCTTCGCTGGTGGTCGCGCGGGACGCGAAAATATCCAGGATGACCATGGTACGGTCCATGACCTTGGTATCCAGCGCATCCTCCAGATTGCGAAGCTGCGCCGGGGAAAGTTCATCATCACAGACAACACCGGTAGCCTGCAGCTCCCAGATTCGCTCCCGCACCTCGTCAATTTTTCCTTTTCCAAGATAGGTACCCGGATGAATGCGCTCACGGTTCTGGATCATTTTATCTACGGTAATGCCGCCCGCAGTCTTTACCAGTTCTTCCAGCTCATCCAGGGAAGCGCGGGTATCGTCCTCATCATCCGTGCTGACGGCAATGAGAATCACCCGCTCCTCGATTTCTTTCATATCAAATAATTCTGCCATAAATTCTTCTATGCTCCTAATGGTTGCCCTGACGGGTTCTTAAAAATGCCAGCTCGCGGGCTGCGTTTCCTTCTGCTGTATATTTCTGGTCGTAGTCCTCCAGAATTTCCAGGGCTTTCTTGTAATCGCCCTTATACTCCCAGGCCACGGCCTGATTGTAGGTCAGTTCTTCACGGCCCACTTCGTCGGCGCCAGCCTCGGAGAAACCGGTCTCGATGGTGCTTAAGGCGTCATCGTAATTTCCGGCATTGATCTGGTCCTTTGCAATGCGGCTGTACACCTGGCCCTGGATTACGCCAAGGCTCTTCGCCCGGTCGTAGTCTCCTGTTTCCAACAGGCAGAGGGCAAGACCGGTCTTATAGATTTCATTGCTCTCATCCTTCGCGTAAAGCGACTCGTAGGTCGCAAGCGCGGACTGATAATCCCCGCTGCGGTACTGCGCCTCCGCCCGGTAAAGCATCATCTGGCTCTCAAAGGTGCCGATGCGGCCATGGGTCAGCGCAATGGCATCATCAAACGCGTTGATGGCCTGGGCATAGTCCTGACTTTCCAGACAGGCCAGTCCCTGCTCCGCATATTCCTGACGGTGCTTCTGAAGCCATGCCTGACGGGCACCATATGCTCCGCCTCCGGCCAGTAAAACCACTGCCACAAAGGCTGCCATCATCTGGCGGCGGCGTCTCTGACGCTGTCTGCGGCGGCGTGCGATCTGTCTTGCGCGAACTGGTGAATAGGCACTGCCATCCAGCGCGCTTGCCGAGCGTGACCTGCCATTTGCGGATGTCTGGCTTCTGCCTGCTGCCGGGCTGCTTTTTCTGGCTGCAGATGATCTGCTCCGTTCTGTGTTCCGTTCGTTTCCCATGTTTTCTACCTTCTTCCGGTACTGCCAATACCGCCCCGGTCCTCATGATCCAGGGAATCGGTCTCTTCGAATAAAATAGCCGGCTGATGCTCCATAATGCGGAACTGGCAGATGCGGTCCCCTTTGCCGATCTTCGTATCGCGTAATGCATAGGCCGGGAAGAACCACTGATCGTTGTCCCCGCAATAGCTCTCGTCAATGACTCCCATATGGTTGGTCTGGATGATGCCAAAGTTCTTGTAGGTGCTGCTTCGCGGTACCACATGGGCCTCATAGCCCTTCGGCAGTTCCATAGCGATGCCCAGCGGTACCAGTTTAAACTCACCGGCCTTCATCTCTACGTCTTCCGCAGCCCGAAGGTCGATCCAGTCGGATTTGCCATCGATATAAGTTAATTTCTCCATGTCATCGTGAAAATATTTAATTCTGATCTTCTGCATGATCTGATTCCTCTTTCTCTTTATTTTCCTCGTCGCTGTACTCTGTTTCCACAGTTTCCAGTCCGTCGCTTTCCGAATCCGCAAAGATTTCCTCTCCTTCACGTTCTTTCAGCACTTCTTCAACCACCTCTGATACAGATTCCGGGGTGCTGCCATCTGCTTCTCCCTGCGCGCCAAGCTTCATCTGCAGTTCTTCTTCCACTTCCTGAATGATTTCCTCTTCCTGTTCCGGATTCATGGTCGGAAGATCCACCATAGAGCTGACACCAAACCGGCGCAGGAACTCCTCCGTGGTCGCAAACAGTGCCGGCCGGCCGGGCGCGTCCAGTCTTCCGGCCTCATAGACCAGTCCGTATTCCACCAGACGGTTCACCGCATGGTCGGAATTGACGCCGCGGATCTTGCCGATCTCCATCTTGGTCACCGGCTGCCGGTAAGCAATGATGGACAGCGTCTCCATGATCACATCCGTCATCACATGTTTTTTCGGAGTTGCCGCCACCCGGATCAGATTCTCGTAATAATCCGCACAGGTGCACATCTGGTACGCGTTTTCCAGTTCCAGAATGCGCATGCCGCGCTTTTCTTCCTCATAGCGCTTCTGCAGATGCAAAACCACGCGTTTCGCGATGTCTTCACTCTGGCCGATGGCCACAGCCAGCTGCTTTAGCTCCACGGAATTGCCCATGGTAAACAAAACAGCCTCGATGATGGCCTCCCAGTCTTCTGCTGTTTTCTGCCCGGCAGATGCCGATTCTGTCTCCAGCCGCTCTACCTCAGCCTCCGCCTCCATCTCGGCATGTCTGGCTTCTACGGCCGCCAGATCTACCGGATCATCGTCGTCTTCCTCAAAAAAATTACCCATATATTTATCCTTCCAGGCCGCTTAAGTCTTCCAGCTCCAGCTCGCCCTCTTCGCCTTCCTGTTCCAGTGTCTCGATCCACATATCGTCAAAGGTGTGTTCCTGAGTGAGATGGATCTTGCCGATCTTCATCAGTTCCAGAATTGCCAGAAAGGACACTACCACTTCCAGCTTGTCCTGCTGGCGTTCCAGCATCTGCCGGAAGCTGAATTTGCGGTGCTTTCTGGCATAATGCATCACATCCATAATTTTCATTTCCAGACTGATGGGTTCCCGTTTGATGGTTCCGAATCTGCTTCGGATCGGATCGATCTTCTCTTTCTGGCGCCGCATAACGGAATCAAAAATCCGCTGCAGCTTTGCAAGTGTCAGCCCATCTAACAGTTTGTCCAGATCTACCGGCGGCTCATACTTTGCGACCTCTTTCGGCACGGTCGGAGCCTTAAACAAAACATCTCCGGCCGCATCCTCCATATCGGCCAGTTCCTGTGCCATGAGCTTGTACTTTTTGTATTCCAGAAGCCTTGCCACCAGCTCTGCCCGCGGGTCTTCCTCTTCGCCCTCTTCCACCTCCGGGGCCGGAAGCAGCATGCGGGATTTGATATCCAGAAGCGTGGCTGCCATAACCAGGAAATCACTGACAATGTTTAAATCCTCTTTTTCCATCTGGTTCACATAGTCCAGATACTGCTTTGTGATCTCCACAATGGGGATATCATAAATATCTACTTTATTCTTTTCAATCAGATGTAACAGAAGGTCCAGCGGACCTTCAAACTTCTCCAGCTTATAAGAAATCGCCATGTTCTGTTCCCAAATACCTCCTGGACCAGCCGTTCTTTCGCTCTCCCGTCCGGGCAGACGGACACGTATAGTACAGTATAACAAAAAACCCCTGTCCTGTAAACATACAGAAACAGAGGTTTTTAAGCTGAATTTCGATATCAGTCTTCCGGTTCATCCGGTTTTGGCAAAAGCCGCACCACCATCAGCTGTGGACGGTTGCAGAAACGGATGTTGATAGAATGGGTGCCAAGACCGCGCCCTACAATCATATGCTTTCCATCCTTTTCAAACTCACCGGCACAGTACGGATGGAAAAACTGGTACTGCGGCGTCATCACTCCGCCCACAAAGGGAAGCCGGATGGTTCCGCCGTGGAAGTGGCCGGACAGGGTCAGGTCCGCGCCCCAGTCCGCATACTGCTCAAAATAAAGCGGGGAATGTGCCAGCAAAATCTGAAACCGGCTGTCATCTGCGGGGCCCAGATGTCGTTCCAGATACTCTGTGGTCATACGGGCCGGAATAAAGTCACGGTAGCAGGCCGGATCCAGATTCAGGCCGCTGATGCGGATCTGTTCACTTAAATTTACAGACCGGTCTGACAGATACGAAATGTTCCGGTCCTTCAGGATTCTGCGAAACTCCCGGTACATTTCTCCATATGTTTTATATTCCCGGCCAAGACGCTGCTCGTGGTTGCCGTTTCCATAATAAATGCGGAAAGGCTTTCCGGTATTTTCTCCCGTGGTCTGGGCCTGCAGCTGGCACAACCCATCCAGAAACCGTCTGGTTACTTCCAGACTGGCCTTTCCAGGTTTTGCCACCATCACATCACCGCCAATCAGGATTAAATCCGGCCGGATGGTTCGGATTGATCCAAGGAGCTGGCTGTTTGCTTCGCCGAATTCTTTATCATGCAGGTCTGTCAGAAACACCAGGGTTCTCGGGTTGCGGATCTTTTCGGAATAGATTGTGGTTTCCTCCACCACAAAATGCCTGCGCTCATACCCGGAGCGGACCAGGCCTACGGCTGCCGCGGCAGCACCTCCGGCCACAACGGCCGACAGGATTTTCATTTCTGTATTCAAAGCTCACTCAAACCTTTCTGGGATTCGGATCATCAGATTTTTCCCGCAGCGTGCAATGCAAATCCATAGTCCAGCATGGCTTTGGTATCTGTATAATGGGTCCCTTTTGCCTTCATAACTACCGCGATCAGACGCACGCCATCCCGCTCTACCGCGGTTACCAGGGTATTGCCCGCTTTGGACGTATATCCGGTCTTTCCGCCAATGATGCCCTCGTAGTAGCGGGAATCCGTTTTATACATCATCTTGTGGCCCATGGTAATGGTGTGGGCCGCTGCATTTTTGATGGCCGGAAACTCGTAGGATGTCGTCGTGTCAATCCTGCGGAAGGTATCGTTGGCTACGGCCGCCCGGAGAATCAGTGCCATATCGTACGGCGTTGTTTTATGGCTTTCATTATTTAAGCCATGCGGATTCGCAAAATGAGTGTTTTTGCAGCCAAGCTCTTTTGCCTTTGCATTCATCAGATCCGCAAACGCGCTGACGCTGCCAGATACATGCTCTGCCAGACCATTTCCAATCTCATTGGCTGATTTTAATAAAAGGCCGTACAGAGACTGCTCTACCGTCAGCTGGTCTCCCTCGGATACACCAAGTGCCACCGCGCCGGATTCCAGATTTGTAGTTGCTGTTTTTGAAAACGTGACGGTATCATTCAGGTTGCAATGTTCCAGAACCACCAGAGCCGTCATAACCTTCGTGATGCTGGCCGGATAAAACTGCTGGTCCTGATTCTTGCCGTAAAGGACTTCACCGGTCGCTGCGTTCAACAAAACCGCGCCCTCAGCCGCCACTTCCGGCTGTTTGATATCTGCCGCGGACGCAGCGGTACTGGAATTTCCTGCAGTTTTATTTTCTGCTGTGCCTGTATTTGCTCCCACGGTTCCAGTTCCTGCAGAGACCGTGCCCGGGCCGCCCTGCAGAATTACGGCTTCTACCGCTTCTGCCGCTGCCCCATCTGCTGCCGGAAGCACAAACGGACGGTCAGAAACTTTGCTGTCTCCCGCTGTCACAACCGTTCCGGAAGCGCTTTGTCCTTCCTGTGTCTGTGCCGCACTGGTCTCAGCCTGCGCTGCGGTCTCTCCAGGCGCCTTTCCCACTGTTACGGTTCCGGCTGACGCGAATGCGCTGCTGACCTGAGAAAGGGCCAGGGCAAGTCCCAGGCCCAGGATCTGTATTTTATTTCTATGCTTCATGTAGTATATTCTCCCCATGTTTTTCTTATCCTTGTTTTTGTGCGATTCCTTAGGCATTATAGCATACATTCGTTTCCTGAAACATGACAACTTTCTTAATCTTGTCATGCTATTTTTGTTACGGGCTGTGGTTTCTGCGCAATATAAACCGCAACTGATTCTGAAACGTTCCGTTCTTCCATAAATATAGAAAGAAGAAACTCTGACCGGAGATACGTTCATGCCGTTTTTCCCCCACCCCAAACGCCAGGTCTGCAAACGACTGGCTGCCGCCGCCACCCTGTTTTTGTGTTCTTTCTTTGCCGGAAATGTTCTGGCCCACACCGTCTCCTCGTTCCGCAAAACGGAATCGGTTACTGCCGCGGCTTCCTGTGAAAACTGGGGTCTGAGCTTTCAGCAGGAAGGAAAACCGCCCGTGGCCAATGCCACTTCAGACTACTTAAAACAGTTCCAGGCCCATTACATTGCCGATACCAGCGAATCCGTCCTCTACCTTACCTTTGATGCCGGATATGAAAATGGAAACACAGAGGCCATCCTCGATGCCCTGAAAAAGCATCATGCTCCTGCCGCTTTCTTCCTGGTCGGTAACTTTCTGGAAACCAGCCCGGATCTGGTAAAACGCATGGTGGCAGAAGGACACACCGTTGGGAACCATACCTGGCACCACCCGGATATGTCTAAAATTGCGAACCAATCCTCTTTTTCGGAGGAACTTTCCAGGCTGGAACAGAAATATCAGAAAATCACCGGGCAGGCCATGAAAAAATATTACCGGCCGCCCCAGGGAAAATACAGCGAATCGAATTTAAAGATGGCAAAGGAAATGGGATATCACACCTTTTTCTGGAGTCTCGCCTACGTGGACTGGTATGAAAACAAACAGCCGACCCATGAGGAAGCCTTTAAAAAGCTGCTAGGTCGCATCCACCCAGGTGCCATTGTACTGCTGCACAGCACCTCGAAAACCAACAGAGAAATTTTAGATGAACTTCTGACAAAATGGGAAGAGATGGGCTACCGGTTTGGTTCGCTCGATGAAATCGCTGACAACGCGTAAGCCTTAACGAATCCGCTAGAATTTCACGGGCATTCATGTTATGATATTTTTATAACTGTTCAGTAGGTCTGCGCATTCACTGCGCTGACCGTATGAAAACATGGGCTTGCAGGCAAAAATCCCATTGCCGAAGGCAATTTTCAATGGATTTTTGCCCGTAACTGTGAGGATACTGAACAGTTACGATATTTCTGAGGAAAAGGAGGGATTTATCATGCATGCATTTACATACCATTCTCCAACGGAAATTATATTTGGAAAAGACACCCAGCTGCAGCTGGCACAGCAGATCCGCAAATACGGTGGAAACCGTGTACTTCTTGTCTACGGAAGCGGAAGCATTGAACGCAGTGGCCTGTTAAACCAGCTTTGCCAGACCTTAACCGACAGTCAGATTTCCTACGAACTCTTTGGCGGCGCCAAGGCAAACCCGACTCTGGAACATGCCAGAGAGGGCGTAAAGCTGGCCCTGAAATGTGGCGCGGATTTCGTGATCGGAGCAGGCGGCGGTTCTGTCATTGACACCGCGAAAGCCATTGCCATCGGCGCAGCCAATGCGCCAACCGACATCTGGGAATTCTGGACCAGAGAAAAGACACCACACCACGCACTGCCGGTGGGTGCCGTTCTGACCATCTCAGCTGCCGGAAGTGAATCCAGCGATTCCGCGGTTCTGACCAATCTCGCAACGGGTGTCAAGCGCGGACTTGGCACGGAATTAAACCGCCCACGTTTTGCCATCATGAACCCGGAGCTGACCATGACACTCCCACCCTATCAGGTGGCCTGCGGCGTAACCGATATCATGATGCACACCATGGACCGGTATTTCAACCCTTATGAGAACGAGCTGACCGATGCCATTGCGGAGGCACTTCTGCGCACTGTCATTGCCAAAGGCCGCGTTGCCGTGCAGAATCCTAAGGATTATGATTCCATGAGCGAGCTGATGTGGGCCGGTTCTCTCTCCCACAATGGACTGACCGGCCTCGGCGGCATGAAGGATTTTGCGGTGCACCAGCTGGGACATGAACTCTCTGCCATGTTTGACACCGCCCACGGTGCTTCTCTGGCTACCGTCTGGGGTTCCTGGGCGAAGGCTGTTTACCAGACAAAACCGTCCCGCTTCGCGCGTTTCGCAAGAAATGTATGGGGTATCGCGGAAACAGATGACACCAAAGCCGCACTGTCCGGCATTGAGAAAACCGTGGCATTCTTCCGTTCCATCGGCATGCCTGCTTCCCTGGAAGAAAATAAAGATATCGGGGTCCAGGATGATGTGACCCTCCATGATCTCGCATACCGCTGCACCTACCACCGCACCCGGACCATTGGAACCTTCCAGGTTCTGGGAGAAGAAGAGATTTACCAGATTTATAAAGCGGCAAACCACACGGAAAAATTCTAAATAATCGCTCTTGCTTCTAAATTAAAGCAAATGCCGGGCGGCACCCTTTTTGGGGTACTTACCCGGCATTTCGATTGCTTTTAATATGAATTTCAGATCATTCCGTCCCGGATCACATCATGATCCCGCAGAACTTTCTCGATCACAGTTCCCTTTAATTTCTTTAAGAGCGGTTTCTTTAACATGTTAAGCGGTCCCGGAAGCTCCATCTCCAGCGGGGACTTACCGTCCATCAGCTTCACGGTACTGTCTAAGAGGTTACGGATGTCATACACGCTGCCCCATACCTCCGGCACGCCGCGGTCTACGCCAAGCAGGCCATATACGGATTCCATGGCCGTGCGGACAGAATACTCGGTGGTGAAGATGGTATCACGCGGAGTCTCAGCAAACTGGCCCAGGAACGCGAAGTTTACGCAGCCATCCGGGATGACATCCGGGCGGTCGCCTTTTCGTCTTGGCATGAAAAATGCGGTGATATACGGCATCATGGTCGGCACACAGACTGCGTGGTTCTCTGCCAGCTCATCGATTTCCTCCACCGGAACCCCAAGGTGATACAGCCACTCTGCGGTGATTTCCTTACCAGTACACTCCTTCATCGGCTTCTTAATATAGTCACCCGGAACATCGGTAAAGAGGCTGTATACCCAGACGCAGACCTCTTCCTTCTTCTGGGTCTTGAACTGACCCTGACGGTTGATGGTCCAGCTTAACAGCCATTTGGAATCCTGGCAGCTGACGATGCCTCCGGTTACTACGCGGCCGCTTCTAGGATCGCGCTTGCAGATCTTCTGGATATAGGAAATGATCTTATCATCGGAAGTCGTAACAGTCGCGGACTCCCAGTTGGTTTTCTGGATATCTGAGCAGAACTTCTCCGGATGTCCGAACGCCTCATGCTGCTTTGCAATGTTTTTCCAGAGTTCCCAGCAGCCGCTGACACGTTTTTCCGCATCTCCATCCGGCGCATGGTTCTGGTCACCATAGATGGTGCCCTCGGTACAGCTCCCGTTGGTAACGAATACAAGATCCTTCTCGGTTAACGGAATCTCGGTATCCATGCCATTTACGGTGCAGACGATCTTCTTTGCGGTCTTCTTTGCTCCCTCAATGTCAAACAGCACGTTGGTGACGCGGGTGTTAAACTGGAACTGCACCCCTGCGTTCTCCAGATATTTCTGCATCGGCAGGATCAGGGAATCATACTGGTTGTACTTGGTAAATTTCAGAGCAGAGAAATCCGGCAGTCCTCCAATATGGTGGATGAAACGCTGGAAGTACAGCTTCATCTCCAGGGCACTGTGCCAGGTCTCAAAGGCAAACATGGTGCGCCAGTACAGCCAGAAGGTGGAACCGAAGACTTCGTCATCGAATACATCCTCAATTTTCTTATCGTACAGGTCTTCATCCCGGGTGAAGAACAGCTTCATGATCTCCATGCAGCCCTTCTGGCTTAAGTTGAACTTGCCATCGGTATGGGCATCCTCGCCGCGGTTTTTGGTGGCGCGGCACAGGGAATAGTTCGGATCATGCTTGTTTAACCAGTAATACTCATCCAGCACGGAAGCACCCGGTGTCTCCAGGGACGGGATGCTGTGGAACAGATCCCACAGGCACTCGAAATGATCTTCCATCTCACGGCCGCCGCGCATCACGTAGCCGCGGAGCGGATCTTCAATACCATCGCAGGCACCTCCCGCAATGTCCATAGCCTCCAGAATGTGGATGTGCTCGCCTTTCATCTGTCCGTCACGGACTAAGAAGCAGGCTGCAGCCAGAGCGGCCAGGCCGCTTCCCACAATATAGGCAGATTTTTCATCCACGCCCTCTGGCTTCTCCGGGCGGGCAAACGCTTCGTAGTTGCCGTTGGAATAATAAATGCCCTTGCTGTTTTTCGCCTGTCTGCCGCGCTCTGTGTTGCGGAATTCTTTCAACTCCTTCTCACGCTGTGCTTTTGTTTCCGGATTCCGGGACTTCATGCCGCCTTTTTTCATCAGCATGGTTCCGGCACCCACCGCCAGAAGTGATGCCGCTCCAAGTTTTGCCAGTTTCTTGTTCATGATATTCTTCTCCTTCTTTCCTGCAAAACATAAACCTGTAAAAATGTATGGTTTTCTGTAAAGTATTCCCGGACACCTCTGGCCTTATTCAGGCTTTGAGCGCCGCCGAAACCGCCGGTCTCAACCGTCCCGCCAGCATAACCGCCAGCACGCAGAGCAGCAGGTCCGGCAGCATGGTCGGCAGGCAGTATACTCCGAAGATTACGCCAATTTCCACCGGTGTCTGGGATGCCAGCAGATGTGTGATCATATAAAAATAGAGGATTCCCATTCCGTAGTAGATCACAAATCCAGCCAGCGTGGTAAAAAACCAGGTAACGGATTTCGTTGGCCGAAGCTTTTCACATAAAAAGCCAATAGCCCATGCCGCCAGGGCAAAGCCCAGCAGAAATCCAAAGGTTGGCCGCAGCAGATAAGCCGGGCCGCCGCCCCGGGCAAAAATCGGGAAACCGATCAGGCCGGTGATCAGATAAACGGTGACACTCCGGAATGCCCGGCGGGAGCCAAGAAGCAGCCCTGCTAACAGCACAAACAGCCACTGCAAGGTAAAATTCATGGTATCTGCTCCTACCGGGATTACAATCTTCATAAAAGCACCCACCGCGATCAGTGCTGCAAATAAGCCGCAGACCGCCACATCCTGTGTAATGCTCCGGGACGCGTCACAGGCCGTTCCAGATTCTGACGGCCGACGGCGTGACAGTAAAAGTTTCATTTTCATTTGCATTTCCATTCCTTTTGTAAATATTCATGAATCATTATAACTGTTTTCCACGGATTAGACAAGAAAAAAGCCGGGACTCTGTTAAAAAGTCCCGGCCTCCGCCAGATTGCCGCAGCAAATTATGGACGTGCCGACGCACTGTTCTTATGTTTCGTTTTTTCATAGGTAAACGTCCGGATCTCAGTTTTTCGGTTTAAGATGCCGGGCATCCAGATCATCAGATGGCTCTTAAAATCCAGCGTATCACTGGCATGCACAAAGGGCTCCTCCCGAAGGACTACCGACTGAATGCCCTTTTCTGCCAGTGCCTGCTGTCCCGCTCTGGCTGCCTTCATGATCAGCGCATACTGCGCGTCCCGCTCCGGTCCAAAGCTCCGGCATGGATGGACAGATGCCGCCTGCTTTAGTTTTTCTGTCAGCAGATCCACCGTCTTTGCATGTTTCTTCCAGTGTAAGAGCATCGCGATATACTTTGTCATCCACCGGCCGGAATGTTTTCCGTAAAGTTCCAGCGCGCGAAGCAAAGACGCATCCCCGGCTTCTTTTGCCAGATCCATCATAATCTCCAAAGCCTCCGGCGCCAGCTGCCAGCCATCTTCCCGGTCCGGAAGATACTGGGGCGGCACAGACGGATAGCAGGTAAAATTAAGCGGTGGGAACTTTGCCAGCCAGGCAAGCTTTGCCTCCAGTTCCCCGCAGCAGTCCTCTCCCATATATTCAAATTTATCCCACAAAATGGCAATGCGGTACTCCAGCTGCCTTAAGTATTCATAGCCCTTTACCCAGAAATGGCCAATCTCGCCATAATTGTAAAGTTCATATTCCGCTTCCAGTGTCTCAAAAAAGATCGTAAAGACATTGTGTCCCTGATGCACCACCAGAGAGGAACGCTCCTCATTCCGATCCAGGCGGGTTCCCAGTTCTCCGCTGTAATCCGGAAGATACTCTCCCGTAATCCGCGCGTTCCGGAAAGTCAGAAAACATTCGGCCGCATCATTCATCAGGTAGACCAGACGGATATCCTGCGGCGTGTGATACCCGTTCTCGCCCTCTAAAAGTTCAAACTGATTCTGCTCTCCCAGTATTTCCAGCATTCGGTATGCGTTCATAGCTATTCCTGTTCCCCCTCGTTGGCTTCTTCCATATTCACATCCGGCTCCAGCTCCGGTGCCGGTTCTTCGGTATAACGGATCCTTAAAACTGCCTGGGACCAGTTTAAGCTCACATGGGGAATTTTTCCCCGCTCCTTTCCCGCTTCGGAAATCTGCTCCAGCAGCTCCTCCAGAACCTGTTTCGTCAGATAGCCGCCCCGCCAGTGAAAGGTCAGCAGTCTGCCCTTCTTTGCCGCCTGCAATGCCCGCTTCTTTACATCCTCCTGCTTTGTGAAAGACAGTTTCTTTTCTTTATAATAAAAGTGGTCACCATTGGTGCAGGCAGGCGCCGGAGCAATCAGCGGTTCGTGATCCCGGAAGATATTTTTGTCATCCAGATTAAAATAATCATAACGGATTTCCTCCCCGGTCACGCTGCATTTTCCAAGGCTGTTGTCAAAGGTGGCGTCCAGATGATAATACTGCCCGTCAATGCGGACAATGTTCCAGGTGTGCCGGTATTTGATCTCCTTTTCCGGGTTATTGCCGCAGATGGCGATCATACACCAGATTCCAAGCGCATCGCACAGCACCTTCACTGCTTTGGCAATGCCTTCGCAGACTCCCACCCCCTGCCCTAACGGGCCAATGATTTCGTGAGAATAGGCCTTCTTTAATTTGTCATACCGGATATTTTCACAGATAAAATCATGAATGTATTTTTCCTTTTCCCATTCGGAAAGCGTTTTTGCCGGACGCGCCAGCTTTTCCACCCGGGACGCCATGGCCTTCTGGTGTTCCCGCACCTTGCTTTTGTCAAACAGATATTCCGGCTTCATAATGAGATTGGGAGAATCCTGATAGTGGAGGAAATGAAATCCCGATGCCCAGAACAGTTCCGGATGGTCCAGCCTCAGCAGCAGAAATACCTCAGAAAGTTCCTTCGCGTCCAAAAGAGGCAGCTGAAAGCTGTCGGAAAGCTCTGTGAGACCGGCAAGCATGCTCCGGTAAGCCGCCTGCTTTGGTTTAGTCATGTGATCATAGTAATATGTTACAGCCATGTTGTCTCCACTTCTCTCCATAAATCACAGAACATCTGATAAAGCTCATTTTTTGCCGGATTCCACTTGTGCTGCTAATCCGATTGTCTTTTGATTTTAATTTCGTATTTACCAATTTCTTCTGCATCTCCATGCATGATCTTTCCCGTCTTATTTTTTTAGAGAATACTCTGTTTTGCTTATTATAACATTCTTTTTTACATTCTGCATAGCATTTTACTTTGCAAAACATTACGAAAAATACAGACAAATATATACATTCGCGCTATAATGGGATTATATTGATACCAGATTTTTACCAAATGAGGATACCAGATTATGCTGATTTACGACTTTTCCAAACGGGGAGCCCATCCCCTTTACGAGTATTTATACCACTGTCTGAAGGAAGACATCTTAAGCGGACGCATCCCGGCAGGAACAAAACTTCCTTCCAAACGGGAACTGGCATCAGACAACCAGATCAGTGTCCGCACGGTCATGAACGCTTATGACCAGCTGCTGACAGAAGGCTATATCACTTCCGAGGAGAAACGTGGTTACTTTGCAGCGGAACTGGAAACCACGCCGGAGCAGACGTCATTTTCCATGCATTCCTCTTTTGCCCAGGTCCCCGAAGAAGAACGTGATCCGGAAGACTCCGAACCACTCTATAAAGAAGATAACTGGTATGCGGACTTTACCTCCAATAATACCATTTACGAAAAATTTCCCTTCTCCCTCTGGCGCAAGACCATGCGGGAGGTCTTAAGTGAATATGACCTGGAGCTGGTGCAGCGGGCACATTTTCTCGGAGTTCCCGCCTTGCGCCGTGCCATTGCCGACTACCTGTACCGATCCCGAGGCATGAATATTTCCCCGGAGTGCATTGTCATCGGCGCCAGCATTGAATATCTTTACGAAAAGCTCATCAAGCTTTTGCCCGCGCACTCCATATACGGCGCAGAAAATCCCGGATACCGCAAAATCCCACGCATTTATGAAGAATTCGGGCTTCCCTGGAGAAGCATCGAAATGGACGAATCCGGCATTTCCATGGATAGTCTTCGCGGAAGCGGAGCAAACATTGTCCATGTATCTCCGGAGCACCACTATCCGCTTGGCACCGTAACCACTGCCGGGCGGCGCCAGGAACTGCTTTCCTGGGCTGCCGAAGCCACGGACCATTATATTATTGAGGATGATTACGACTGTGAGTTCCGCTACTCCACCAAAAGCATCCCAGCCCTGCAAAGCATGGACTTAAGCCACCGGGTCATCTATATGAACACCTTTAGCAAAAGCCTGGCTCCGGCCATCCGCATCAGCTACATGGTGCTTCCGAAAAAGCTGATGGAACGCTACATCTCCCGCGCCAACTTCTACTCCAACTCCGCTTCCAGCTGCGAACAGTATGCCCTGGCCCGCTTTATCGAAAATGGTTCCTTTGAGCGGCATTTGAGCCGCCTGAAAAAATATTACCGCCAGGAAGGAGAACGGCTCCTGCGCATCATCAAGCAGAGCAGCCTGATTCCGGCATCCCGCATTACCGGCGGAAGCTGCGGTACCCATCTTCTGGTCTACTTAGACACCTCCATGACCGATGTGGAGATCCGCTGGGCCGCCAGAAGCAAGGGCATCAACCTGGCCTGCCTCTCTGAATTCTGTACGGAAATACAGCCGGAATACGAGCATGTGCTGGTCTTAAACTACTGTGACCTGGATGAGCGGACACTGGTGGAAACCGTACGGCGTCTGGGGAATATCTTTATCCAGTGGTAAATCTGGTATCTAATTTATTTTTTATTTTGGTTGTTTTTCAAGCACCAAATCGTTGCTATGATGTTGCCATGACAAACACACAGGGACGGCACAAAAGGTTCCCCCACATGAACAGCCCGCCGCCCCGTGGACACTCAAATAAAGAAAAAGGAGCGTGTATCTCATGGCAACAACTTACTATTTCTTACCTACCAGAAACTTATTCGGTGAAGATTCCGTACAGGAGGCCGGCACCCTGATGCAGAGCCTTGGCGGCAAGAAGGCACTGATCGTAACCGATTCCTTCCTTGCTTCCTCCGGCATGGCTGCTTCCATTCAGGAAATTTTAACGAGTGCAGGCGTTGAGAGCGTCGTATTTGGCGGTGCAGAGCCGAACCCGAAGGATACCAATGTCGTAAGCGGACTGGAAATGTTCAAAGCAGAAGCCTGTGACTCCATCATTTCCCTGGGCGGCGGTTCTTCCCATGACTGTGCAAAAGCCATTGGCCTGGTTGCCTCCAACGGCGGCGACATCCGGGATTATGAAGGTGTGGATAAATCCACGAAGCCGATGTGTCCGATGATCGCCATCAACACCACCGCCGGAACTGCTTCCGAGATCACACGTTTCTGTATCATTACCGATACCAGCCGCCATGTAAAAATGGCCATTGTCGATTGGCGCGTCACCCCGCAGATTGCAATCAATGATCCGAAGTTAATGGTAGGCATGCCGCCGTCACTGACTGCCGCAACCGGTATGGATGCTTTAACTCACGCCATTGAGGCTTACGTTTCCACCGATGCCAACCCGCTGACCGATGCCGCTGCCCTCATGGCCATCACCATGATTACCCAGTATCTGCCAAAGGCAGTTGCAAACGGCACTTACATGAAGGCCCGTGACAAGATGGCCTACGGCCAGTATCTGGCTGGTATTGCCTTCAACAACGCTTCCCTCGGTTATGTTCACGCTATGGCTCACCAGCTGGGCGGTTTCTACAACCTTCCTCACGGTGTCTGCAACGCAATCCTGCTGCCGCACGTAGAGGAATTCAACCTGATCGGCAACGCAAACCGCTTCCGCGATATCGCAAAAGCCATGGGTGAAAACATTGACGGTCTCTCCACCATGGACGCGGCAAGAAAAGCCATTGCTGCCATCCGTCAGATTTCCGAACAGGTCGGCATCCCGAAGAACCTGCGCGGACTGGGTGTCAAAGAGGAAGACTTCGGTATCATGGCAGAAAACGCCATGAAGGATGTCTGCCAGCTCACGAACCCGAGAAAGGCAACCAAAGAACAGGTGATCGGCATCTTCAAGGCTGCTTACTAAAAACATGTTTGCTAAATATCATTTCCAATCCTCAACATTCGCAAGCCTGGCCCCCCAGCCGGGCTTTGCGATGTTGTGACAAAAGGAGGTCCCACCATGGGCATATACGCTGTAACCGGCGGCTCACACGGAATCGGAGCCAAAACCGTAGAATTACTGAAAAAAGAAGGTCATGAAGTCATCAACATTGACCTGTTGAAAGGAGATATCACCGCAGACCTGACGACTCTGGAAGGCCGCCAGAAGGTAATTGATGAGCTGCACGCCCTACACCCGGAAGGCCTGGACGGGCTCATCCTAAGTGCTGCTGTATCCGGTGCCTGCGGAAGTCTTACAAAGATCATTTCCCTGAACTATTTCGGCGCAGTCTCTGTGATCAAGGGCACCTATGATCTCCTGGAAAAAAAGCATGGATGCTGTGTGGCCGTCTCCTCCAATGTCATTTCCCAGGACATTGCCCGGATGGACATTGCGGATCTGTTAAACAACAACAGCGATGACGAGCACAAAATCCGAAGCGTCGTTTCTTCTCTGGATGCCTCCGATTTAAGCGTGGGAAACAGCATCTATGCCGCCTCCAAATACGCGCTGGCCCGCTGGGTGCGCCGCCACTCTGCCTCCTACGCAGCCAACGGTGTGCGCATCAATGCGGTGGCTCCGGGTAACGTAGGAAGCGCCATGACCGCCACCATGTCCCACAGCGCCAAAGCCTCCTTAAATGCCCTGCCCATTCCGACCCGCTACGGACAGGAAACCTTCATGGATCCCAAAGAAATTGCCCTGGCCATCGTATTTCTGGCTTCCGAAAAGGCCTGTGGCATCAACGGCATCGTTTTGTTCGTGGATGGCGGTACCGACGCGCTCTTAAATACGGAAAAAGTTTATTAAAAGGAGGAATTGTCAGATGCTGCCCATTGAAAAATACATTGATGCCATAGAAAATAAAGATTATGAAGGTCTGGGGAATCTCTTTACCAGGGACGGCCATTACTGCGACTACTGTGCCAACGGTACGCCCCAGCATGACTACCATCTGTACGGAAAAGAAGCCATCTCCATGTTCTTCCGGAATAAATTTCTCTGCCGCCAGTACTCCATTCTGGAGCCGACGGTCCTAAGCCCGTCCCAGGCAGAGTTTATCGCGTGTTTTGGCGGATATCATGTGATGGCCATTGTGACACTGCAGCAGTTATCCGCGGGTGGACATATCCGCAGGTTAACCGTACGGCCAAAATAAAACGGGGCTGCCTTAAGACATCCCCGCATGGTTTTATATCAGGTTTCGATCAGTTTTTTCAGATGCTTGCGCACTACATTAAAATGCTTCTTTAACGCTTTCGCGCCCGCCGCCTCATCGCGGGCCGCAAGCGCCTCATAAATATCCCAGTGTGCTTTCCGGAGCACTGCGGCACGCCGCCGGTCCGAAAGAATCGACGTTCTTAAGTCCTTCACAAACAGCTTTAAAAGATCCTCCATCTGATCCACATAAAAGATCATCAGCTGGTTGTGGGACATCTCCATTAAGATCTTATGAAATTCCACATCCAGGGCAGCACTGTCCTGAGCACTCATGGGCTGGTCCATCTTTTCCAGTACTTCCTTCATCCGGGCCAGTTCCTCCGGTTTTGCGTCTTCCATAGCCGCCGAGAGGGCTGTCTGTTCAAATCCGCAGCGCAGCTCAAATACTTCTGTATGATTGATATGCTGCAGTACCATAGTCAGGGACATCAGCCTGGTCATGTATTCCTTTGTATTACAGCGGATATAGTTCCCGCTCCCCTGAATGCACTCGATCAGCCCCATCATCTCGAGAACGTGAAGCGCTTCTCTCGCGGAATTGCGGCTGACCTTTAAGGTTTCCGACAGAACGCGCTCCGTTGGGATCTTATCATTCAGGCGGAGATTGCCTGAGGTAATCTCCGCCGTAAAATAATCAAATACTCGTTCGTATGCTTTCTGGCTGTTTTTCTCTTCCAAGTAAACTTCATCCTCCTACAGACGATAGCAGACCTTTCCAGGATTTAAGATCATCTTCGGATCGAAGACACGCTTGATGCCTTCCATGAGAGCCATGTTGGTCTCTCCGACAGAATCTACCAGATATTTGATCTTGCCGGAACCGATTCCGTGCTCACCGGATACCAGACCGCCACAGTTGGTAGCTTCCTTATAAATGATCTCAAAGAATTTGTCGACACGGGACTTGAACTCTTCCTCTTCCAGATCATTGGAGCACTGGTAGATGTGAAGGTTTCCGTCACCTGCGTGGCCGAAGGACTTGATGATCAGTCCGCAATCTTCGCCGGTCTTGTTGACAAAATCCAGATAATCCGCGATCTTATTGACCGGAACTACAACGTCACACTCGTCTAACAGCTTTGTCTCGTGCATGATGGCTTCCAGGAAGGAAGAACGTGCTGCCCAGGCATCCTTGATCTTGGCTGGGGTATCTGCTACCAGAACATCCATAGCGCCAGCATCTAAAACCAGCTCTGCCATCTGCTCCAGCATGGTGTCCAGATCATCCTGGCTGCCTGCATCCAGAGTTACCAGAAGGTAAGCGCCAATCTGCTGTCCCTCCAGTTCCTGCGGGAATACGCTGCGGCCAATGTAGCGCTCGGAGCTTAAAACAATCTCACGCTCCATGAACTCGATGGCCTGCGGATTTAAGCCGGACATTTTAATCTTCGGAACGGTGGAAAGCGCAGTGTTTAAGTCCTCAAACGGAATGATAAGGGATGCCACAACCTTCGGTGCCGGAATGATCTTTAAGGTCAGCTCGGTGATGATGCCGAGAGTTCCCTCGGAACCGATCATTAAGTTTAACAGAGAGTATCCGGAGGAAGTCTTGGATACGGTAGCGCCCAGATGGGTGATCTCGCCGGTCGGCAGGACTACGGTCATGGCACGTACATAATCACGGGTTGCTCCGTATTTGACTGCTCTCATGCCGCCTGCGTTGGTGGAAACGTTGCCGCCCACACAGGCAAATTTTTCACCCGGATCCGGCGGATACATCATGCCTTTGCTTAAGCAGTCATTGGCCAGATCATTTAAGAGCACACCGCTCTCAATCTCTACAACAAAGTTTTCCATATCGTAGTTTAAGATGCGGTTCATCTTGGAGGTATCCATAAGCACTCCGCCCAGCAGCGGAACTGCGCCGCCTGCAAGACCGGTGCCTGCGCCTCTCGGGGTTACCGGGATGGTATTTTCATAGCAGATTTTCATGACTGCAGCCACTTCCTCCGTGGAAGTTGGCTGTACCACCAGGTCTGGCATATGGGTGCCGTAAATCGGCATCTCATCTCTGGCATAATCTACGTTGATATCGTCTCCAACGAGAACATGATCAGACACTGTCTGAATCTGGGCAATGATTTCCGGATTCAGCTGATTATATTTTTCCATTGTAATTCCTCCTCATATTATAAGGGTAAGCGCCCCAATCATCAAGTTTATTTGCGGTTTTTAATCTCTTCCATCAGAAGAGGAATGATTTCTTTGACATCTCCCACAATTCCTACATCCGCGATATCAAAGATGGAAGCAGCCTCATCTTTGTTGATGGCTACAATATATTTGGATCCCATGATGCCGGATACATGCTGCATGGCTCCGGATACACCGCAGGCGATATACAGCTTCGGCGCAACAATCTTGCCGGACTGTCCTACCTGATGGGCACGGGATGCCCAGCCCTCCTCGATGGCCGGACGGGATGCGCCGACTACGCCACCAAGCAGCGCTGCCAGCTCTTCTACCAGCTTAAAGCCTTCTGCGTCACCCATGCCGCGTCCTCCGGTTACGATAACATCCGCACCTTCCAGGTCAACGGCCTCCGCAATCTCTTTTGCCGCGTCAATCACTTTTGCCTTCAATGCTTCTGCTGCTACCGGCGCGTCTTTTTCTTCCACACTGCCCTCTGCTGCCTCCGGCTTTGCAAAGCTTCCGCTGCGGACCGTTGCGAACTGAACCGGTCCGGACACTGCCAGGCGCTCCAGAACGGTTCCGCCGTATGCCGGGCGTACAAACTCCACACCCTCTCCGGCTTTCTCAATTGCGGTTACATCGGTCACACAGCCTGCGCCGAAACGCTGTGCCAGGCGCGGTGCCAGGTCTTTTCCGATCTGGGTGCCAGAAAACAGAACCAGCTCCGGCTGAGTTTCCCTGATGTATCCCTCTAAGGCTGCAGTCTGTGCATCCTCAGAAGCATGTCCGGTCTTTAATACCGTAACCTTTGCGCCAAGAGCTGCTGCCTTCTCTGCGGCATCTTTATCCTCTACCGCAACCGCCAGGGTTTCTCCCAGTTCCTTTGCGGCGGTCAGAAGCTCCAGGCTTCCCTGTACCGGGCTTCCTTCTTTTGTCTCAATATATACCAGTACTTTCATCTGCGGTTTCCTCCTTACAATGCCTTATCCTGAAGCATTTTTTCCATTGCCTTGCGGACAGCTTCTGCTGCTTCTTTTTCTTTGATGCGAACACCTGCCGTTCTCTTCGGCGGCTCACTGTAGCTCTTTAAGGATACTTTTGCTTCTTCTTTGGAAACATCTGCGTCTGCTGCGGTAAATACCGGAACCACGGCTTTTCTGGCTGCCAGCTTTGCCTTGATGTTTGGATAACGCGGATCATAAGCCGGTTTTGCAATGGTGAAGACTGCCGGCTGTGCCACGCTGTAGCGGATGTAGCCTTCCTCAGTCTCCTGCTTTGCCACAAGGCCTTCCTCCTGCGGCTCTACCTCGATCACGCTGGATACAAATCCGGTTCCCAGGATTTCTGCCAGACGTGCGCCAACCTGGCCGCTGATCTCATCGGTGGATTCCTTGCCGCAGAGGATCATGCCGTAGGGCTGACCGTTCTCTGCTTCGCATTTCTTTACTGCCTTTGCCAGATAAGCCGCAACCGCGCCCTCATCTGCGCCTGCGAAAACATCATCTTTGAATAAGTATGCTTTTTTTGCGCCAACTGCCAGCAGATTCTTCATCATGCTGGTGCAGTCCTCAGTACCGATGGCTGCCACAGTCACCTCACCTCCGTTTGCCTCGGTGTAGCGGGCTGCAAGCTCCAGTGCATAAGTATCAAACGCGTTGGTTACCTTCTCTACATCTTTTACTGCCGGTACGCCAGCCCCGTCCAGATGGATCTCCACGCTGTCATCCGGAACCTGTTTTACAAATACCAGAATATCCATATTCTATATCCTCCTGCTATATCTTTCCTGTCTTACTTTCCAATCACGGCTCTGCCGACTACCATACGCTGGATCTCATTGGTTCCCTCAAAGATCTGGAAGATCTTCGCGTCGCGCATGAGTTTTTCTACCGGATACTCACGGCTGTAACCGTAACCGCCCAGAATCTGTACGGCATCGATAGCGGTCTGCATCACAGAATCACCTGTGAAGCATTTGGCTGCTGCTGACTCTTTGCTGAACGGAAGTCCCATGTCTGCCAGACGGATGGAGTGCGCGATCAGCTGTCTGGAAGCCTCGGTACGGATCTCCATGTCCGCAATCTTGAACTGGATTGCCTGATTCTTGCAGATCGGCTTTCCGAACTGTACTCTCTGTTTGGAATAAGCCACTGCCTCATCGATACATCTCTGTGCTACGCCGACACCGATGACTGCGCACCAGGTACGTGCCAGATCCAGAGTCTTCATAGCGGTAATGAATCCGGTTCCCTCCTCACCCAGACGGTTCTCCACCGGAATTCTGACATCCTCCAAGATTACATCGCTGGTGGTAGAGCAGCGGATACCCATCTTATTCTCATGATTGCCAACGCTTAAGCCCGGGGTTCCTTTATATACCAGGAAAGCGGAAATGCCTTTGGTTCCCTGATCCTTTGCGGTCATGGCAGTCACTACAAAGAAATCTGCCACGCTGGCGTTGGTGATAAAGCACTTTCTTCCATTTAATACATACTCATCGCCCTCGCGGACTGCGGTAGTTTTTCCTGCTCCCGCGTCACATCCCGCGTTCGGCTCGGTCAGTGCGAAAGAACCAAAACCTCCGTTGATGATGATATCGCAGCATTTCTGTTTCTGCCCTTCATTGCCTGCCAGAAGTACCGGTTTTAAAGCCAGTCCGTTACCGTTTAAAGTAACTGCCACACCGGCATCCGCCCAGGCGATCTGCTCTACGATGGCTGCCTGATCCATATGATCCAGGCCAAGTCCGCCGTACTCTTCCGGCACATCCATCATGTGAAGCTGCATCTCGATGGCCTGATCGTAAATCTCCTTTGGCCATTCACCGGAAATATCGTATTCCTTTACCTGCTCTTTGACTTCGTTCACACAGAAATCACGGACATCTTTTAAAAGCTCCTTGCCGTCTTCAGAAATAATGTAACTCATATGTTGATTCCTCCCTTTCAGAAATTGTTATCTTAATTATCAAGTGCTGAGGGATCAGATCCCCATCAGCACGCCTGCGTAGCAGATGGCACCGGCCAGCACTACGAACAGTGCAAAATACTTAAATACCGCTCCCAGGATCTTACTTTCTGATCCGACTGCTCCGATGGCTCCCGCGCCGATTGCAATACTCTGCGGGCACACCATCTTGCCGATACCGGCGCCGCATACATTGGCTGCTGCCATCCAGGACGGATCAAATCCCAGGGATACTGCCGTCTGGCTCTGCAGTCCGCCAAACAGGACACAGGTGGATGTGCCGGAGCCGGTTACGAAAGCTCCTACCCCTCCGATCAGTGGCGCGATACACGGATACGCGCTTCCGGCAATTGCCACCAGCAGGGTTGCAATGTCAGAGATCATGCCGCTGTAGCTCATAATCTTTGCGGTTGCCATGACGGAACAGATGGTAACGATGGTCTTCCAGTATTTTTTCAGGGTTTCTGCAAGTACCCCTGCCATGACTCCAGGTGTAGATCCCTGTACCAGGCCGCCGATGATGGCTGCCACGAAAATGATCACACCCGGTGTGTTGATCCAGCTGAAGGAAAGCTTTCCGGCGTTTTCACCACTGTATACCTGCACTGAAGTTTTGATTCCGGCAATCGCGTTATGGATTGGCGGACACAGGTTGGAGGTTGCCATCAGCAGAATAAAGATCAGAACGAATGGGCACCAGGCCTTTAAGCCTTCTCCCACGGAGAAGCTGTGTCCCTCTGTCTCCCCGGATACCTCAATGGAATACTCCGGAGCCGGTTCGCGGTTCAGCACTCTTGATGCCAGCACGATGCAGACCATGGAGCAGATGGAACCGATGATATCCGGAAGCTCCGGTCCGATGAAGCAGGCCGCCGCATACCAGGGAATCAGGTAAGACAGCGCCGCAATCAGGATCATGGGAAGCATGCCTTTCAGTGCTTTGATGCTTCTGGAACCGATCACCACCAGAAGGAATGGAGAAAGGATGACCAGAATTGCCTGAAGCATTGCCACATGGGTGGATAATGCCATGGTCTCCACTCCCGCTACGGAAACCAGTGTCACCGTCGGAACTCCGACAGAACCAAACGCGGTGGGCGTGGAATTGACAACCAGACACCCGACTACTGCTCCGATCGGATCCACACCGATACCAGCCAGCATAGATGCCGGAATCGCAACCGCGGTTCCAAAGCCCGCCATACCTTCCATAAAGTTTCCAAAGCCCCAGCCAATCAAAAGAAGCAGCACGCGCTTATCGGTCGATACACTGGCCAGCATCTTTTTGATCTCTTCCATTGCACCGGTCTTTAAGATTAGATTGTAAGTAAAGAGCGCTGCAATGATGACCAGGCAGATCGGCCATAATGCATTCAGCACACCTTCCAGCGTTGCCGTTGCCATATTCCCTGCCGGAAATTTCCAGCAGAACATGGATAACAGTGCTGTCAGGACCCACGCAAGAAAACAGGCTTTGTGCCCTGGCATCTTTAAAACACTCAGTGCGATCACCAGCCAGAGAATCGGGATCATCGCCAGCAGAAACAGAAAAAACATAGAAACACCTCCAAAATTCGCTAAACCAATACCAGTACTTGCTAACCCATTCAGTAAATCTCGAGATTGAAATTTCATTACGTTTTTCATGTCCGCGGTCATTTTTGATACTCAGATTATATTCAGAGTGACATTTTTGTTCAATATGTAACTTTTACAAGAAAATCTCACCGTTTTTGGGCGTAATTTTCTTAACAAAGTGTAATTGGTTGATCCACTTTAAAATAAAGAAAAAATGCTGACAGAAAATCAGAAAAATACGCAAATTACATCAAGACAATGCAAACATGTCGATGTAAACATACTTTTTGTCTGTAAAAACCCGTATTGGACCTCCCAAATTGCTTTTTATTTCGTTATTATTTTGACAACTGTTTCTCTTCCTCCATCTTTCTCTCCTCCATTTGTGCACTTGTCGACAAGTACACAAGATTTCTGCATGATTTTTTCCTCTCGTTTTCCCCCTGATTTTTATTGGTAAAAATGACGAAAATGAAAAACGTGGCGGCTGCGAAATGAATTTCATTCCACAACCACCACGTTCATTCTCTTTTATAATTCCCGCAAAATCAGTTCCGTAATCCCCTCATTTGCGCCCATTGTGATGCGCTTTACCTTCGGTTCCCGTCCATAACTGAACTCTTCCCGGATAGCTGAGCGGATCCGGGTACCGCCATTGTATCCGTGGATCACCCGGATCTTGTAGACGGCAGTTCCGGCCTGATCCACCTTTTTCTGAATGGCCGCAACCGCATCTTCCGTGCGCATTCCGTGCACATCAAACTCGATAATGGGACTGTTCATCATCTGCCCTTTCTCTCCTTGTGTTCCTTTTTATCCTCGTACATTTTCTGGTCTGCTCTCGCCTTGGTGTCGCGGATACTCTCCTGCTCAAGAAGCTCCGCACTGCCATAGGAGACAAACGGCAGAATGGAAACCACCTTTCTGCGTTTTTCCATCACCCAGAAGAATTTCTCTTTGCAGAGTTCTTCCTTTTCCGGTTCCCGCAAAAGAACACAGAATTCATCTCCTCCAATGCGGTAACAGTTTCCATAACGGCTATAGGCTTTTTTCAGGCATCCGGCAATTTCCCTCAGGCACCGGTCTCCGGCCAAATGGCCGTACGTATCGTTGATATACTTAAAATCGTCCAGATCCAGCACAATCAGCATCCGGTCCTCCGGACGCAGATTCAGAGTCCGGTTTAAGTAGCTCTTCTGGCTCAGCAACCCGGTCAGGCCGTCTAACTGGTTCCACATCTCATTGCAGTACAGAAAATACAGCACCGCAATGAGCGTGACACAAAGCCAGGTAATATGTACCGATGGAATCAGCACCTGGACCAGAGTTCCCACTGCCAGAAACCCAGTCAGGCTATAAATCAGCTCCTTCCCACGATTCTGAAAGTTTCGCGCCATCTCCAGCGTTTTTACCAGCAAATACATAATTCCCGCATAATACATGATCATGTAGATGTAGAACCCCTTCTGTCTGGAATAGTGATTTGCCGCATCCACCGTAAATACCAGTCCGCTGGAGAAAAGGGAGACCGTCAGAACCAGCAGATACAGAATTTCTGCAGCCGCCGCAATTTTCAACCCCCAGGACATACGCTCGGAACGTTCCAGCGTATAAGCCAGACAGATTGGGACAACCGGTGTCAGGCCGAATCCGAGATAGTTGGACATCACATTCAGCCAGCGCAGCCAGACCGGTCCGTCATCCACCAGCACGGAAATCATCTCCAGTATGGAGATTCCGCCAATCAGAATAAATGTGGCAAGAAACCCTTTTGCCTGTTTGGGATTCAGGGTTTCGCTTAACTTCACCAGACCGCACATAAAAATCAGGACGAACAGGTTGATGGCAGTCAGTATAAAAAAGTATAAGTCAGTCACAGTCCCTCTCCTGTATGTTTTTCCTTACTGCTCGAATCTGCCCTTCATCTTCACTTCCTGCTCCCACACAGCGACCTTGCCGCGGGCAAACAGGCTGTTGATGTTGAGATTCTCATCCAGTACCAGAAGGTCTGCGTCTGCGCCTTCCGCTACACAGCCCTTAATTCCTTCTTTGCCAAGGAGTACGGCCGGAGTGCTGGTCAGAAGCTGTAAGGCATCCTCCAGCGGCATGCCCTCTCTTACCAGAATCTGGATGGTACGGTGCAGATACTTCGGGGACGCGTAGGTCAGGCCAATGCACTCGCCCTCTTCGTTGAAGCGCGGCTGGCTTCCGAACGCGTCACTGGACATGGTTACATGATCCAGGCTCACACCTTCGCGGTGCAACAGCTCATAGAGCTTCAGAGCATCGGATTCGACCTCCACATCATCGGCGCCGGCGGTGCAGTCAATGTAGCCGCCACGGCGTACCAGATCCGCGCCGGCATCAATCAGGCCAGGATTGCGTAAGATGTGGGTCGGCAGCAGGTTCTTGGCTGGAACGTCGGAATGATCCAGCACATAGAAAATCGGATCCAGTCTTCCCTCTCCGTCACCCATGTGCATGGTTACCAGGCCAGGGGTATTGCTGAGTAAGCCGGCTCTGCGCGCTGCAGTAGCCAGCGCGATCAGCTCTTCTCCGCCTGGGTTGGAGCTTCTGTGGTCCGATACCGCTACCTTCACACCGATCATCGGCGGAATCAGGATGATATCGCGCTCTACACTTCCGGTCAGGGTGGTCGGCGGGTAACCATAGGAACTGGTCAGAGTATACACGGTCATGCCCTCTTCGGTCAGGGCGCGAGCTTTTGCGACCAGATTTTCCACACTGCGGGTTACGCCATCGGTTCCCAGAAGTCCGACTACCGTGGTAATACCATTTTTGAAGAATTCACTGAGCTGGGATTCCGGTACACGGGATGCCGGACCCTGCTCTCCGCCGCCGCCTGTGATATGCACGTGCATGTCAATGTAAGCCGGAACAACGGTCTTTCCCTCCAGATCATAGGTTTCCACTCCCGGAAGTCCCTCATATCCCTCAATAGTATCCTGCATCAGAAGGATTTTTTCCCCCTCAATAAGGATATCTTTCTTTCCCAGTTTCTCCGGTGCGTACACATTCGCATTTTTCAGTAACTTGATCATAATGTCAATTCTCCTGTCTCTTTCTTTTCCGCTTTTCTATTTCAAAGCTTCTGTCAGTCTGTCTCAAAGGTGCCTTTTACCAGTGCTTTTCCATCTGCAGAAACAACTTCCACCGGAACAGAAAGTTCCGGTGGATCGATGTGTTCTGCCACAGGAAATACTTTTTCATCTACGATCCGGATCATACAGATTCGCGTTTTTAATCAAAAGCACTCTGGACATCGTATTTAGTTCTCCTTTTTCTTCTCATCATCGAGCTTGGCAATACCAAATCCAGTAAAGCCCCAGATGATCGCAAAAATCCAGCCGGTGTAGCACAGGATTGCCCATGGAAGGTAATCCAGAGTCTCTACGCCAAGGGTGGAAGCCATGTAAGCACCTGCTGCGGACCACGGGATCAGCGGTACAACTACGGTACCGGCATCCTCAAGGGTTCTGGACAGGTTCTTTGCCGCAAGCCCGCGCTCTTTGTAAGCGTCACGGAACATCTCGCCCGGAATCAGAATGGCAAGGTAAGAGTTACCGGTGGTCAGTGCCATGGTAATGCAGGCTGCAACGGTTGCGGTGATCAGCGCACCGGTACTCTTTGCCACGCTTAAGATCTTTTGGAGTACCACATCCAGACAGCCAGTCCGGCTCATGATACCTGCGAAGCAGAATGCGCAGAATACCAGAAGTGTGGTGCTCATAATACCGTTCATACCGCCGCGGTTTAACAGCTTGGTTACGGCCTCGGAACAGGTCTCGGTGTCAAATCCTGCACGGTGGATCATGGATACATTAAAACCGTTTACGGTTGCCTTTAACACATCTCCTAACGCTACGTGCTGAATGAAGACACTCTCCAAGCCTGCTACAAAGGTAGAAAGAAGCATAACCGGAATGGTTGGCTTCTGAAGCAGGGAGCCGCCCAGCACGATCACTACCGGAATGATGATCAGCAGGTTCCAGCTGTACATGGAAGAAAGCTGGCTTAATAAAGTAGTAACGGTGTCAGAAGTAATATCTGCGCTTACATCTGCGTTCATACCAACAATGGCATATACCACCAGGGAAACGATGGTTGCCGGGACAGTGGTGTAGAACATATGTCCGATATGCTCATACAGTGTGCTGCCTGCCGCGATCGGAGCCAGGTTTGTGGTATCGGACAGCGGAGACATCTTATCACCAAAGTAGGAACCTGCGATGCAGGCGCCTGCGGTAGCCGGAAGGGATACGCCAAGGGCGCTTGCGATTCCCATCAGGGCAACACCCATGGTTGCAACGGAACCCCAGGAGGTACCGGTAACAACCGAAACCACTGCCTCGATCAGGAACGCAGTAACCAGCATGAATTTCGGGTTTACGATCTGGACGCCGTAATAAATCATCATCGGAATGGTACCGGCTGCCATCCAGGTACCAACCATAGCGCCAACACATAAAAGAATCAGGATGGCCGGCATGCCCTTTGCGATCTTGGTGCAGATCTCATCCATCATCTCATCCCAGGTAACGCCTACACGGAATGCGATAAATGCTGCGATTGCAGCTACCATGATCAGAAGCGGCTCTGTGCTGTAGCCGAATACGCCTTTTCCGATGGTAAGGATCAGGAGCATTGCGACGATCGGTGTGATCGATTCCGCAAAAGTGGGCAGACGTTTGGCCCGTTCTTTCTTTTCTTTCATTTGTAGTTTCTCCTTTTAGCCTCCTTCGTGACAGTTTTACATTTTGTCACGGCAGAGTATTTGGATTTATTGTATCAGAAAAGATGACGGGCCACAACTAAAACTTTATAGTTTTTTTATTTTTTAATTTTCTTTTTCCCGTTCTTCCAGAAGCCGACTGATCTTGGATACAAACAGGTCAAAGGCTACGTCGTTCTTTCCGCTGTTGATGACCACATCGGCCTTGGAACGGGTCGGTTCTACATAGAGATAGTGCATCGGCTTTACCGTGGTTAAGTACTGCTCGATGATGCCGTTTAAGTCACGTCCGCGCTCGGATACATCCCTGGAAATACGGCGCAGGATACGCTCGTCTGCATCGGCCTCCACATAAACCTTGATATCCAGAAGATCACGCAGGCGGTTATCGGCTAAAAGCAGGATTCCCTCTACAAGGATGATCGGCTTCGGGTCTACCCGTACCGTTTCACTGGAACGGTTGTGCTGGCTGTAATCATACACCGGACAGTCGATGGACTTTCCTGCCTTCAGCTCCTTTAAATGCTCTACCAGAAGATCCGTCTCCAGCGAATCCGGATGATCGTAATTCACCTTCACGCGCTTCTCAAACGGTACACCGTCCTGACAGCGGTAATAATTGTCGTGGTACAGGACCGCCACGTCATCTCCAAAATAAGCTTTGATTCTGTTTGTAAAGGTAGACTTACCTGAGCCGGATCCGCCGGCAATTCCGATTATGATGCTCTCCATGTTCTTTTCCCTTCCGTATCATTTCACAGGATCTGTTTCTCCTGCGTAAATTTTCTCATTTAATCCTGAACCGGTTTCAGTCCGAACTCCTCCGGCATGAACCGCGGGCAGATATTCTCAGACGTTGTGATAACGGTCGATGACAGGCGGGTGCCGATCTTGCAGGCCTCCTCCATGGTCTTTCCGTAAGTCAGGCCCATGCAGACACCTGCGAAAAACGCGTCCCCGGCTCCGGTGGTGTCCACTACATCGACCTTTAAAGCCGGAACGGAACCATAATTTCCCTCGCTGTCCGCATAGACAGCACCATACTCCCCCATAGTCACTACCATGCGGGAAATGCGCGCGGATTTGATGCGGTCTGCCAGGATCTCTGCCATCTCCTGCGGAGTTTTGCTCTCATAGTCTTCCGAGAACAGAATGCCTGCCTCCTGCTGGTTGCAGACAAAACAAGAGGTCTTTCTTAAGAAATCCCTGCGCTCTACCGCAATGGTCATATTGGATACCAGGGCATACACATCCTTCTGGTATTTCTCTGCATAGTAGAAAATCTTCTTGATGATTTCCTTGTCGATGTCGATCTCCACCGCAATGCTGTCCGCATCCTTGAAGATTTCGTCTCCCTGCTGGTCTAAAATGTCTCCGATGGGTGCCAAATCCGGGCGCTTGGACACGGAGGCCACCACATCTCCCTCATGGTCAAATACCGCCAGCCAGGTACCCATGCCATCCGGCAGTCTGCGGATGTATTTCGTATTGACTTTATGGCGGTCCAGCTTGCGGATAATGTCCTCTCCCATGGAGTTGTCATCTACCAGGCTTACAAAGGTCGGCTTCAGCTCCACATTCGCGATATCCTCCGCCACATTTCTGGACACTCCGCCGTGGTTCTGCACGATAATTCCGGCATTCCGCCCGGAGGGGATATACGGGGATGTGGAATATCCCTTCAAATCCATAAATACAGCGCCGATCACTACAATTCCCATCTTTTGTTTCTCACTTTCCCTTTATTTCTATTCTGAGATTTCAAAAATCTCCTGCGAATTTCTAACTGATAAAACTCTAACTAATTTATTATAACCAGGGATGCCTCTGCTTGTAAATCTCTTTTGCGTATTCTGTCGAAAAATATTGTCTGCACCCGAGAAAGCGCCGACGGTTCCTTAAAAGTCAAACAGCGACAGCTGGTTGCTCTCCGGCAGATCCCCAAGAAGCCCCAGGTCACTCATCAGGTCGCAGATGGTCTTGCTGACCTTGGTGCGGGCACGGAAATCTTCCCTGGAAAGGAATGGGCCGTCCTTGGCCGCGTATACCACACCCTCTGCCGCGTTCAGTCCCAGTCCGGCAATACTGCTTAAGGACGGCATCAGCTTACCGTCGATGACCTGGAAGCGGTCTGCCTGGGCCCGGTAAATGTCAATGGGCATGAAATCATAGCCCCGGGCATACATCTCCTGGACGATACGCATGTCACGCAGCGTATCCTGCTCTGCCTTGGAGAGGGAATCCGCGCGTTTCTTAAAGTCCGCCAGATGGTACTCCAGCTTATCCCGTCCCTGGCACATCAGCTCATAGGAAAAGCCGTTGGCACGGATGCTGAAGAACGCTGCGTAGTAAGCCAGCGGGTAGAATACCTTACAGTATGCCACACGCCATGCCATCATAACGTAGGCCGCCGCGTGGGCCTTCGGGAACATGTACTTAATCTTTAAGCAGGAATCAATGTACCACTGGGGCACATCGTGCTTCTTCATCTCCTCAATCCACTCCGGCTTCAGGCCCTTGCCCTTTCGCACGCTCTCCATGATGGTGAAGGAAAGTCCCTCCTCCAGCCCCATCTGGATCAGATATACCATGATATCATCTCGACAGCAGATGGCGGTCTGAATGGTAGCCTGCCCGCTTAAGATAAGGTCCTTCGCGTTACCCAGCCATACGTCCGTACCATGGGCCAGTCCGGCAATACGGACCAGGTCGGAAAAGTATTTGGGCTGCGCGTCAATTAACATCTGCATTGCGAAATCCGTACCAAACTCCGGGATACCCAGCGCGCCCAGCTTACAGCCGCCAATATCCTCCGGCGTAATGCCAAGAGCTGAGGTGTTCTGGAACAGGGACATCACCTCCGGGGAATCCAGCGGAATGTCCTTTACCGGATCCAGACCGGTTAAGTCCTGCAGCATACGGATCATGGTCGGGTCCTGATGGCCCAGAATATCCAGCTTCAACAGGTTATGGTCAATGGAGTGGTAATCGAAATGCGTCGTAACCGTGGAGGTTGTCATATCGTTCGCCGGCCTCTGGACCGGGGTAAAGGAATAAATCTCCTCTCCGATCGGAAGTACGACAATACCGCCCGGATGCTGTCCGGTGGTACGCCGCACACCGACACATCCCTGTACAATGCGGTCAATCTCACAGTTTCGCTTGTGAACACCGCGCTCCTCGTAGTAGCGCTTTACAAAACCGAACGCTGTCTTGTCCGCCAGGGTACCAATAGTTCCCGCGCGGAAGGTCTGTCCTTTTCCGAAGATAACCTCCGTGTAATCATGAGCCTTACTCTGGTACTCACCGGAGAAGTTTAAGTCGATATCCGGCTCCTTATCTCCCTTAAATCCCAGGAAGGTCTCAAACGGGATATCAAAGCCCTGTTTTGTCATCATGGCTCCGCACTTCGGGCAGCGCATATCCGGCATATCGCAGCCCGCCATACCGGAGAACTTCTTCACATCCTCGGAGTCGAAATCCGAATAATGGCATTTCGGACACAGGTAATGCGGGCTTAGGGAGTTAACCTCCGTGATACCTGCCATGTTTGCCACAAAGGAAGAACCTACAGAACCTCGGGAGCCAACCAGATAGCCGTCCTCATTGGACTTCCAAACCAGTTTCTGGGCGATGATATACATCACGGCGAATCCGTTGGAAATAATGGAGTTTAACTCCTTTTCCAAACGCGCCGAAACAATTCCCGGCAGATCCTCGCCATACATCTCATGCGCCTGATCGTAACAGATCTTACGCAGAGTCTCATCGGAATTTTCAATAACCGGCGGACATTTATCCGGCCGTACCGGCGAGATTTTCTCGCACATATCCGCGATCATGCGGGTGTTGGTGATGACGACCTCCTCTGCCTTGTCCGGGCCCAGGTAGTCAAATTCCTTTAACATCTCCTCCGTGGTACGCAGGTACAGTGGTGCCTGCTGGTCCGCGTCGGAGAAGCCCTGACCCGCCATCAGAATGCGGCGGTATACCTCATCCTCCGGATTTAAAAAATGTACATCGCAGGTGCCGCAGACCGGTTTATTCAAGGTTTCTCCCAGCTTTACAATGCGGCGGTTTAAATCCTTCAGATCTTCTTCTGTTTTCACCGGGCTCTTTTCATCCCGCAGCATAAAGGCATTGTTTCCAAGCGGCTGAATCTCCAGAAAATCATAAAAATTCGCGATCTTGATGATATCTGTCTCCGGCAGTCCCCGAAGGAGCGCCTGGTACAGCTCGCCCGCCTCGCAGGCGGAACCGATGAGCAGTCCCTCCCGGTACTGGTTCAGCACACTCTTTGGAATCCGGGGACGCTTTGCGAAATAATCGATGTGGGACCAGGATACCAGACGGTATAAGTTGATGCGCCCTACTTCATTCTTCGCAATGATGATGATATGGTTGGTCGGAAGCTTCTTGATCATGTCCGCATTCAGCGTACTCATGCTGTTTAACTGCTCCAGATTTTCCACACCCCGGTCCTTCAGCATTTCAATAAATTTCACAAAGATCTCTGCGGTACAGCCCGCATCGTCCACCGCCCGGTGATGGTTCTCCAGCGAAATATTCAGAGCCTTCGCCACCGTATCCAGCTTGAAACGGTTTAAGTTCGGAAGCAGATGTCTTGCCAGCGCCACGGTATCGAGCACCGTCGGGTCAAAGGGCAGTCCGAGAAGCGCCGCGTTCCGGGCGATGAAGCTCACATCAAAGGAAGCGTTATGTGCCACCAGGCTGCAGCCCTCGCAGAACTCCAGGAACTGCGGCAGAATTACATCGATCTTCGGCGCCGGAAGCACCATGTTGTCGTTGATGCCGGTCAGCTGTTCGATCTCAAAGGGAATCGGTACGTCCGGATTGACAAAGGTATTGAATTTATCGGTAATGACGCCTTTCTCCACCTTGACCGCGCCAATTTCGATAATCTTATGCTTCTCCGGGCTGAAACCGGTGGTCTCGATATCAAACACCACAAAGGAATCCGCGAAAGTCTGTCCCTTCGGATTCTCAACCAGGTCCTTCATGTCGTCTACCAGGTAGCCCTCCACGCCGTAGAGCATCTTAAACGGGTCGTTCTTGTCCAGGGCGTGACTGGCCTCGGTAAAGGCCTGCACACAGCCATGGTCGGTAACCGCCAGGGCCTCCATGCCCCACTCCTTGGCCTTTTTGATGATGCTGGCCACATCGGACACGCCATCCATATCGCTCATCTTGGTATGGCAGTGCAGCTCCACCCGTTTTACCGGGCTGTGATCCATGCGCTTGCTGGTGAAATCCTCTGCCTTTTTGATGCCGCGTACGGAGCCGATGGTCAGCTCACCGTCAAACCGGTCAATGGTAGTCATGCCGCAGAGCCGGATAAAGGTCCCCGGCTTAATGGCTGCATTTAAGTCCTCCAGCGTGTCTTCATTGGCAAAAACCTTGACCGTAATGGTGTCCGTAAAGTCCGTAATATGGAAGATAATGATGGTCTTTCCGCTGCGCAGCTCCCGGCTGTCCTTGTCCAGGATCTTGCCGCGCACGGTTACCTCACCCATCTCGCCTTCAATTTTTTCAATGGTGGTAAAGTCATCCTCAAAGTCACGGCCAAACAGCACATCCGGGTTGTCGGATTTCTTGCGGTAACCGCCGGAACTCCAGTCATTCTTCTTAAAGTCTTTTTTGCCGCCGGAACGCAGCTGCCCGGGTCTCGCCTCGCCGCCGGTGAAGCCGCCGGATTTACCACCCTGGGCGTTTCCGCCTGCTGCCTTGCCAGCCGCAGCAGCCCCCGTCTTTCCGGTGCTGCCGGCCTTGCCATTTTTCTGGCTTCTTGCTGCTCCATTTGCCCCGGCACCGCCTCCATGAGCGCCGTTCTGCCCGGCACCACCCTGCACGCCGCTTCCGTCCGCGGCTCCTGCATAGGCGCCGTCCGTTACGGTGGCCTCGTTCAGTCCCAGCACCGCCGCCACCTTCGCCGTCATGCGCTCCGCTTCCTGCTGCGCCTGCAGCTCTCTCTGGATCGACGCTTTGGCCCGGACTGGGGACACATACTCGTACTCTACCTCCACCGGCAGTCCGCAGCGTTCATAAAACACCTTTTCCAGCACGCGCTTCAGTTCCCCGGCCTTGTCCCGGTTCACCATGGTATCCTCCACCGTCATGTGCAGAAGATCCGGCTTGGGGAAGGTGCAGTTGCTCTTTCGGAAAATGGAATACTCTACAATGCTGTACTCTTTTAATTCCGCCTGTAAGCTGTCCCGGTAGGCCGTCAGCAGCTTTTCCGGCGTATACTGCTCCGACAACGTGTATTTCTCAAAAATACGGATCTGGATCTGCTTGCCCGGAAACAGCTGATCCCGGATTCCTTTTTCCAGCGACCAGATATTTCGTTTGTCGATCAGACGGGGACTTACGATATAAACACGAAGAGAGCTTCTATCCCTGGTCATGGACACACGGTCCACGTTTACCAGGGTTAAAAGCTCCTGCATCTGGTCTGTCATATGTAATCCCGGAAATACTTCCAAAAATGCTTTCATGTATTACAACTTCCCCTGTTCCTTCGCAAGTGCAGCCAGCTCCGCGTGAAGGGCAGATAACAGCTGGTCCTCCGGCAGTTTGCGGATCACCTCGCCCTTGCAGATCAGAAGTCCCTCGCCGCAGCCGCCGGCAATGCCAAGATCCGCCTCTCTGGCCTCACCCGGTCCATTGACGACACAGCCCATCACGGCCACCTTCACGTCAAGCTGGTCAAATTCCGTTACCATATTTTCTACCTGGTTTGCCAGACCGATAAGATCGATCTTGGTTCTTCCGCAGGTCGGGCAGGAAACCACTTCCACGCCGCCCTTCCGGAGTCCCAGGGTCTTTAAGATCAGCTTTGCGGACTTGATCTCCTCCACCGGGTCTCCGGTTAAGGAAACACGGATGGTATCGCCAATGCCCTCATGCAGAATGATGCCAAGGCCTACCGCGGACTTGATGTTGCCGGAAGTCAGGGTACCGGACTCGGTAATGCCCACATGGAGCGGATAATCCGTCTTTTTGCTGATGAGTTCGTGGGCTTTCACACACATAAGAACGTCAGAAGACTTGATGCTGATGACCAGATTGTCGTAGCCCATCTGCTCGATCATGGCTACCTTTTCCAGGGCGCTCTCCACAATGCCCTCTGCCGTCACGCCGCCATACTTTTCAATGAGCGGCTTTTCCAGAGAACCACTGTTGACACCCACGCGGATCGGCACGCCGTATTCCTTTGCCTTATCCACCACAGCCTGCACCCGCTCCGCGCTTCCGATGTTGCCCGGATTGATGCGGATTTTGTCTGCTCCGCACTCCATGGCTGCAATGGCCAGGCGGTAATCAAAATGAATGTCTGCCACCAGCGGAATATGGATCTGGCGTTTGATGGCCTTTAAGCTCTCTGCCGCTTCCATGGTCGGCACAGCCACACGGATGATATCGCAGCCAGCCTGCTCCAGCCTTAAGATCTGGGCCACGGTTGCTGCCGCGTCTTCCGTTTTCGTGTTGCACATTGACTGGATCAGAATCGGGTTTCCCCCGCCAATCTTCCGGTTTCCGATCCGGATCTCCTTCGTCATTCTCCGTTCCATATGCTCTTCCCCTTTTTATAACAGATTTCGAATATCGTTAAACAATACCAGCACCATCAGTGCCATTAAAACGGCCATGCCGGCCATATGCACCATGCCTTCTTTTTCCGGATCCACCGGCTTGCCGCGCACCAGCTCAATGAGCAGAAACACCAGACGGCCTCCGTCTAAAGCCGGAATCGGCAGCAGGTTCATAATGCCAAGGCTGGAGCTTAAAAGCAGCACCCAGTTCGCCAGCGTAAGCACGACCGCGCGGGCACTGATCTGGCGGCTCTCCTGCACGGTTTCCCCGACCATGTTGACAATGCCAACCGGACCGGTTACCGCCTCATCTGCACGGATCTGGCGGCGAAACAGCATGCCCAGGCTGTCAATGGTAGAAACGACACAGTATTTCACCTCATAGGCGCTGTAATGAATGAGCTGGCCAATCCCATGAATCTTCTGGTATCCGCCAAACTGCACGCCCATCATGTAGGACTGGTACTCCTCACTGAACCGCGGGGTCAGTGTCACAAAACCGCTGGTAGGACCATCACTTTCTTTCGTTCCCGCCTCTGCAGGTCTTGTAAACTGCACCTTCATCTCCTGACCCGGATGGGAAAAGGTGTACAGCATGATATCCCGGTACGCCGTGATGTGGCGTCCGTTAATCTTTGTGATGCAGTCTCCGGCCTGAAGTCCGGCTTCCTCTGCCGGGCTTCCCTCCATGACTCCAGTTAAGACCGGCGCGTCATGGCCAATCTGTGCCACAATGATCATGGCAAACAGAAACGCCAGGATAAAGTTGAAAACCGGCCCCGCCGCAATAACCGCAATGCGGGATAACACCGGCTTGTTGTTAAAAGCCTTCGGATCCGTGTTTTCCGCGTCCTCTCCCACCATCATACAGGAACCGCCAAAGGGCAGCGCCTTGATGGAATAGCGGGTCTCGCCCTTTTCCACACTGAAAATGCGCGGGCCCATGCCCACAGAAAACTCCACAACCCCGATTCCGCTGCATTTCGCCAGCAGAAAATGTCCGAATTCGTGCACCAGTACAATAAATCCAAACAGCAGCACTGCTGCAAGAATATTCAACACACTACCACCTGCTTTCTATATATTCATAAGTCTCCCGCTCTGCCGCAAGAATGGCGTCTACATCCGGGTTCTCCACCACCCTGTGGTGCTCCATGGCACCCTCGATCATGTCAATGATGGTCAGATAGGAAATCTCACGGTTTAAGAACTTTCCTACTGCGCACTCATTAGCCGCGTTGTAAACCGTCGGCAGGGAACCGCCGCGCTTTCCGGCCTTGTAAGCCAGCTTTAAGCCGCGGAACACTTCCATATCCGGATTCTCAAAGGTAATACTTCCCAGTTTCGCGAAATCCAGACGCTCTCCCGGCAAAAATCTTCGTTCCGGGTAGTATAACGCATACTGGATTGGCAGCTTCATATCCGGGGTACCCAGCTGTGCAATAACCGCGCCGTCCGCAAACTGCACCATGGAATGAATAACACTCTGCGGCTGCACCACCACCTGCACCTGGTCCATCTCCACGCCAAAGAGCCAGCGGGCTTCCATGACCTCCAGGCCCTTGTTGACCATGGTAGAGGAATCAATGGTAATTTTCCGCCCCATGGTCCAGTTCGGATGCTTTAAGGCGTCCTCCGGGCGTACACCAGCCAGCTGCTCTTTTGTCCAACCGCGGAACGGGCCGCCGGACGCGGTTAAAAGAATCTTGTCGATGGCCTTTTTGTCCTCGCCGTTTAAGCTCTGGAAAATGGCACTGTGTTCACTGTCCACCGGAAGGATCTTCACGCCAACTTCCTTTGCCAGCGGCATAATGATGTGTCCGGCCGTGACCAGAGTCTCCTTGTTTGCTAAGGCAATATCTTTTCCTGCCTTCATGGCCGCAATGGTCGGGCGGATGCCGATCATGCCGACAATGGCGGTAACCAGAATCTCTGCCTCCGGCTGCACGGCAACCTCCAGCAGACCGTCCATGCCGCTTACCACCTTTACAGAAAGATCCGCGATGTTTGTTCTTAACTCCGCAGCCTTTTTCTCATCCCAGACACATGCTAAGGTCGGATGGAATTTGCGGATCTGCTCCTCCAACAGCCTGATGTTGCTTCCGGCCGCCAGAGCGGTTACCTGAATATCCTGATTGTTCTCTACGACTTCCAGGGTCTGAGTGCCGATGGAGCCGGTAGAACCTAAAATCGCAATACGCTTCATTTGTACTCTCCTTTTTGCCAGCCCACTTTTCCATGAGATGGCATGTAAGTTTCGATACCGGCAGAAAGAACACTTCTGCCGGTATTTATGCTACGGCAGAAACAGCAGGGCAAAGAAGATTGCCGGAGCCGTAAACAGCATGCTGTCGAACCGGTCCAGAATGCCGCCGTGTCCCGGGATCAGGTTGCCGTAATCCTTAATGTTGTGATTTCGTTTAATGGCGGATGCTGCCAGATCCCCGATCTGGGAAATGACTGCCGCAATGGCGCAGGCCAGCGTGCAGGCCAGGCGCGGGTACATCAGCTCCGTCATCTTGCCACCAAATGCCGTGGCGAACAAAAAGCCTAAAAGCGCGGCGCCTGCCACGCCACCCACAGCTCCCTCAATGGATTTCTTCGGGCTTAAGACCGGAGCCAGCTTGTGTTTTCCAAGCAGCATGCCGACACAGTAGGCACTGGTATCGCAGCCCCAGGAGCTTAAAAAGATCAGCCATACCAGATACTTTCCATCTCCCATGGCGCGGACCTGATACAGATAGGACAGCATCACCGCCACATAAAACACGCCAAAGAAGGATTCCGCCACCTCTTCAGTCCGGTATTTCGGGAACGTGAATACATAAATGGCCATCATGACCATCAGGGCCGCAATGGCCATCAGGGTCACATAATGGTGGCCGTCAAACCAGACCAGGCCATAATAGGAAATGGCTGTGAGGTACCCTACCACGCCCATGGCGTTCTTTTCAATCTTCAGAACCCGGTACAGCTCAAACAGACCGATCAGGGAAATTAACGCGGTAACTCCGTACAGAAGGGCACCGCCCTTTCCCACTATTATAATAGCAAGAATAACGAGAATAATACCGCTTACAAGCCGTTTTGTAAACATCCGGTCCCCTCCTTTTTATGCCTGTTTCACTCCACCGTAACGGCGGTCACGCTGGTTATAGGCAATAATGGCCTTCTCCAGCTCTTCCTGATCAAAATCCGGCCACAGGCAGTCCGTCACGTAAATTTCCGTGTAGGCAAGCTGCCATAAAAGATAATTGGACAGGCGGATCTCGCCGCTGGTACGGATCAAAAGGTCCGGATCCGGCATGCCTGCGGTATCTAAGTAAGAAGCCACCGTCTGCTCCGTAATCTCATCCGGGTTCTGTTTTCCGCTCACACAGTCCGCAGCCAGCTTCTTCATGGCCCGGGTAATCTCGTCCCGGCCGCCGTAGTTTACGGCAATGACAAAAGTCAGGCCGGTGTTGTCCTTCGTCTCGGATTCCAGACGGTTGATCCCGTCAATGATATCCTGGTCGAACCGGGTGCGGTCTCCGATCATTTTCACGCGGACATTGTTGGCAGACGCCACCTTTAACAGACGCACCATATAGAAGCGGAACAGCTGCATCAGCGCGCCCACCTCCTCCGCGGAACGCTTCCAGTTCTCCGTGGAAAAACCATATACGGTTAAATATTCAATTCCCATGCGGGCCGCAATCTCTACGGTCTTCTCCACGGTCACGCAGCCTTCCTTGTGTCCCATAGAACGCGGCAGGCCACGTTTTTTCGCCCAGCGGCCATTGCCGTCTAAAATCAGGGCTACATGCTTCGGGATCACCATTCCCTCTAATCGTTCAGACATTTGTATTCCTCCATATATCCATGCATTGTAAAACGCCCATGCGAATGACCTCGCACATGAAGTGCCAGCGTCAACGGAGCAAAGAAAAGGGGGAAGATCGCTCTCCCCCTCTCTGCTCTCATTCATTCCCAGGGACTAGACGGTCATGATCTCCTTGGTCTTTGTCTCAATGGCCTTGTCCACTTTCTCGATCATCTTGTCGGTGATTTTCTGGATCTTCTCCTCGCCCTGCTTTAAATCATCCTCAGAGATGTCGCCTGCTTTTTCCATTTTCTTAATGCTGTCCATGGCATCGCGGCGGATGTTGCGGATGGCAACCTTTGCGCCCTCACCTTTTTTCTTGACATCCTTCGCAAGATCTTTACGGCGTTCCTCGGTCAGCTCCGGGAATACCAGACGGATCACGTTGCCGTCGTTGGTCGGGTTGATGCCCAGATCGGAAACCAGGATTGCTTTCTCGATCTCTTTTAACAGGCTCTTCTCCCACGGCTGGATCACGATCATGCGTGCCTCCGGAACGGTTACGTTGCCGACCTGCTGGATCGGGGTTGGGGTTCCGTAGTAGTCAATGCGTAAGCGGTCTAAAACGTGCGGGTTGGCACGGCCTGCGCGGATGGATGCGTATTCGTCAAGCAGCACGTCCAGGGATTTCTCCATTTTGTCCTCGTATAACTTTAAGTGTTCCTGCATAGTTTCCTCCTGTTAATCGACGGTCACGATGGTGCCGTTTATTTTTCCCTGCATTGCGTTTGCAATGCTGTCTTTTTCGTTTAAATCGAATACTGCCATTGGCATCTTGTGCTCCATGCACATGATGGATGCTGTCAGATCTACCACCGCAAGCTTCTTGTCGATGACCTCCTGAATGCTGATGGTGTCGTAACGCTTTGCGTCCGGGTTCTTGGCCGGGTCGCTGTCGTAGACACCGTCGATGGATTTCGCAAGCAGAATGCAGTCTGCGTCCATCTCGACCGCGCGCAGTGTGATGCCGGTATCGGTAGAGAAATACGGATGTCCGGTGCCGCCTGCGAAAAAGACAACCTTGCCTTCCTCAAAATAACGGTTTGCCTTATCCTTGGAAAACAGTTCTGTTACCGCGCCGCATACAAACGGAGTCAGAACCTCGGTCTTCATGCCTGCGTTGCGGAAAATCTCCGAAACATAAATGCAGTTCATGATGGTAGCCAGCATGCCGATCTGGTCTGCTTTGGTACGCTCAATCGCGTCGCTGGTGCGTCCTCTCCAGAAATTGCCTCCTCCGATGACGATGCCGACCTGTACGCCCGCATCGACGGAAATCTTCACCTGTCTGGCAACCTCTTTGACTGTATCTTCGTCAAAACCGGTTTTTTTCGGTCCGGCAAGTGCTTCACCGCTTAACTTCAAAAACACTCGTTTCATGTCCATATGGTCATACGTCTCCTTTTAAATTCTATCGGTATCATACCATATCTTCCAGGTTTTGAAAAGAGAAAAAAAACGTCTCGCCTTTCCCCGGTTCCTTCCGCTGCACACACACGGACGCGCAGTAATCAAAAAGGGAGAACTCCTGAAAACGGTACCGGCCTTCTTCCGTTCCCACCAGCCTTGGCTGCCCGCCAAGTTCCATTGTGAAGCTGTCAAGGGCCATAGCCATTCCCTGGCCTCCCACTTTCAGATAACTTTCCTTTAAGGTCCACAGGCGGCTGAACAGAAGATCCCGTTCTTCCTCTGTTTTCGCCGAAAGAAGAACCCGCTGCTCCGCCGGAGCAAAAAAGCGCTTCGCCACATCCATGCGCGCCTTCTGCTTTTTCTCCACATCACAGCCCACCGGACAGGAAGAGAAAGCGGCCATGACCATGGAGCCGGAATGAGACAGATTAAACTGAATTTCCGGATGACACAGCAGGCATGGTTTTCCGTTTTCCACAGTTCCAAATGCTTCGGTTTGTTCCCGGAGACCAAACCGTTTCAGTCCCTGGTCCAGAAGAAGACCGGCACCCAAAGACAGCCTTTTATCTGCCTCGTACCGGAGCCGTTCTATTTTTTCCTGTCTTGCCGCGGACAGACGGCTCTTTAATTCGTCCTCTTCTTTTTTTGTAAGTGCGGCATCCACCCGCATCACGGATACATATACTTCCATTTTCTTTCCTGCTGCTTTCTGTTCCATTTCACCCATTTATTTTCGTTCAGCCGTAACTGTTCAGTACCCTCACAGTTACGGGCAAAAATCCATTGAAAATTGCCTTCGGCAATGGGATTTTTGCCTG